>NZ_JBSFWU010000071.1:0-41725 GCF_053594995.1 Streptomyces sp. NPDC002536 | reverse complement strand
CGCTCTCCTGCGTCGGCTCGTCGGCTTCCCCTCTCCGCAGATCGGGAAGATCCACAGCAAAGGCGTTCGGAGAAATCGGCCAAGCCCTGCTTTGATTCGCACACTCGATCACACTGCGGTCTCATGCATGTCAGCCTGGTAACCGGCAGTGCGATCAGACCAGTTCGGCAAGAACGGCGCGTCATGCTCACTCCCCTCGAACCACGTTCACAGGGAGACCGTCATGCTCACCGGAATACGCATCGCAACGGCCGGCCTTGGCACGGCCGGGCTGCTGCTGACCTCGACCATCGCTGCAACAACAGCCCAAGCAGCAACCTGCGCGCGCCACACCACCGGTGTGTGCAAGGCCAACAGTCGCCATCCCCGGGGAGCCACCGCCCAGTGCAAGGACAAGACGTACTCGTACAGCGCACGCTTCAGCGGAACCTGCTCCCACCACCGGGGAGTTCTCTACTGGTACAAGTAGCATCGAGGTGGTTTGGGCGGTAGCCGCGGCCCAGGATCCGGAACACTGCCTCCGACAGCGGAAACCCTCGATTCTGCTTCCGGAAATTCGGGGTTTCCGCTGTCGGTGCGTGGCCGACGTCATGGGCCACGGGCCGGCCCGCACCGGGGGTCACCCGGTGCGGGCCGGCGGCGGGGTCAGGACAGGCCGAGCTCGTTGTCGAGGAGGTCGAAGACCTCTTCGTCGGAGGCGGAATCGAAGTCGAAGTCCTCCTCGTCCGAGGAGTTCTCGCCGTCGGCTCCGGTGCCGGTGGTGTCCCGCAGGGCACCCCACTTCGCCCTGAGCACTTCGAGACGGCCCGCGATCTGCTCGTGGAGTTCCTCGGTGATCTCGAGTCCGCCGAACGCCTTCTCCAGCTTCTCCAGTTCGCCCAGGAGCAGGTCCGGTCCGGACGGCGCCTCGGGGGCGATCAGCCCGTGGAGGTGGCCGACGAGCTCGCCGGGGGTCGGGTAGTCGAAGAGCAGGGTCGCCGGCAGCCGCACGCCCGTGAGGGTGCTGAGCCGGTTGCGGAGTTCGACCGAAGTCAGCGAGTCGAAGCCGAGGTCCTGGAACGCCCGGTCCGGGGTGATCCCGTCGGCTCCGTCATGCCCGAGCACGAGCGCGACCTGGCCGCGTACGACGTCGAGCACGGCCTCGCGCCCCTCGTCCGCGGACAGGCCGGCCAGGCGCTGCGCCAGCCCCTCCGCCGCCCCGCTGTCCGTACCGGCCACAGCCGTGCGCCGCACCTGCGTACGGATCAGGCTGCGCAGCAGGGGCAGGGGCTCGCCCTGGGCCCGCAGCGCTGCGAGGTCGAGACGGACAGGGAGGACAGCCGGTTCGTCGGTGCCGAGCGCGGCGTCGAAGAGGGCCGTGCCCTCCTCCGCGGAGAGCGGGGGCATACCGGAACGTGCCATCCGCTGGACGTCGGTATCCGTGAGGGTGCCCGTCATGCCGCTGTCCTGGGCCCACGGGCCCCAGGCGAGCGATGCCGCCGGGAGACCCTGAGCGTGCCGGTGGGCGGCCAGGGCATCCAGGAAGGCGTTGCCTGCTGCGTAGTTGGCCTGGCCCGCACTGCCGAAGGTGCCCGCCACGGACGAGAACACCACGAACGCGTCGAGATCCAGATCCTTGGTGGCCTCGTGCAGGTTCCAGGCCGCGTCCACCTTCGGACGCAGCACCGCAGCAAGCCGCTCCGGTGTCAGCGAACCGACCACGCCGTCGTCGAGGACGCCTGCCGTGTGGACGACGGCGGTGATGGCATGCCGCGCGACCAGCCCGGCCACGGCCGCGCTGTTGGTCACGTCGCACGCTTCGACGGTCGCCTCGGCACCGTGTTCCGCCAGCTCGGCCACCAACTCCTCGGCACCCTCGGCCTCCAGGCCACGGCGGCTGACCAGCAGCACGCTCCGCACCCCGTGCTCCGCCACCAAGTGCCGGGCCATCACACGACCCAGACCACCCGTACCACCGGTGATCAGAACCGTGCCCGACTCACTCCAGGCAACAGCATCCTGCTCCTGCGCCCGCACCAGCCGCGCCGCCAGCACCTCGTCACCACGAACCAGCAGTTGCGGCTCGTCGCAAGCGAGCGCGCGGGGCAGCACTTCCTCCGCCTCGGCCTCGTCGTCGAGGTCCACCAGGACGAACCGGCCCGGGCTCTCCAACTGCGCGGAACGGACCAGACCCCACACCGCCGCGGCGGCGAGATCGTCACCGGAGACGGCACCCCGCGTCACGAACACCAGGCGCGCATCCGCGAACCGCTCGTCCGCCAGCCACGACTGCACCAGGCCCAACGCCCAGGCAGCAGCAGCGTGCACGGACTCCACCGTGCCGGTGTCCTCGGTCGAGTACTCGACCAGTACGGCCTCGGGGACATCTGCACCGGTCAGTGACTCCAACTCCGCGTAGGTGCCAAGAGCGACCGTCTCATCGGTGAGCGGGACGGGCGCCCAGTCCAGCGTGAAGAGGGAGTCCCGGTCCCTGGTCCGCAACTGTTCGGCAGACAGCGTGCGTACCGTCAGCGACTCCACCGTAGCCACCGGCGCGCCGGCGGTGTCGGCGATGGCGAGCGCTATGCCGCCGTCGACGGGGCGGATACGGACGCGGATGTGCGAGGCCCCGGAGGCGTGCAGGGACACGCCGTTCCACGAGAACGGAACACCGGTCTCGTCGGACCCGCCCAACATCGACGCGTGCAATGCGGCGTCGAAGAGCGCAGGGTGCAGACCGTAGGCGGAACCGTCCGTGCCTTCCGGCAGCCGGACCTCGGCGTAGATGTCCTCGCCGGACTTCCATGCCGCTTGCAGGCCTTGGAACGTCGGACCGTACGCGAACCCGGCGGCTGCGAACTGCTCGTAGCAGCCTGCCGTATCGATGGATTCGGCATCCTGCGGGGGCCACACCGATGTGTCGAATGCCGACGGTTCCGCACCCGTGGTCACCGCGCCGCTCGCGTGCAGGGTCCACGGCTCTTCGCCTTCGCGCGAGTGCACCGCCACGGACCGACGACCGGAGTCGTCGATCTCGCCGACCCACACCTGAACCTGCACACCGGCTCCCGAGGCAGGAAGCACAAGCGGTGCAGCCAACGTCAGCTCTTCGAGTACATCGCAGCCGACCTCGTCAGCCGCCCGCAGTACGAGCTCGACCAGCGCCGTGCCCGGCACCAGGACCGTATCCAGCACCGCATGGTCCGTCAGCCACGCGTGCGACGCGTTCGACAGCCGGCCCGTGAACAACAGCCCACCAGAGCCTGCCAGTTCCACCGCAGCACCCAGCATCGGGTGCTCCGCCGAGCCCAGACCCGCGAACCGCACATCACCCGCACGACCCACGGACCCCGACGGCCAGAACCGCTCATGCTGGAACGCATACGTCGGCAGATCCACCCGCCGGACGTCGGAACCGGCGAAGAACGGTGCCCAGTCGACGCTCGTACCCCGGACGTACAGCTGCGCCAGGGCACTCACGACCGCCGATTCCTCGTCCCTGTTCCTGCGCAGGACGGGGACAAGAGCGGCTCCCTCGGGCAGCGATTCCTGGGCCATGGCCGACAGCACGCCGTCCGGGCCGAGTTCCAGGAACAGGGACACGCCTTCGGCTCGCAGGGTACGCACCCCGTCCGCGAAGCGGACCGCCTCGCGGACATGACGCACCCAGTAGTCGGCGGAGCCCAGCTGCTCCCCACTGGCCAGTGCACCGGTCAGGTTGGAGACCACCGGAACCGTCGCCTTGCCGAACGACAGCCGGGCCACCACGGCGCGGAAGTCGTCGAGCATCGGTTCCATCAGCGGCGAGTGGAAGGCGTGCGAGACCCGCAGGCGACTCGTCTTCCTCCCCTCACCCTCGAAGTGCGCCCGCACCGCCTCGACCGCAGCCTCCGTGCCGGAAACCACCACCGACTGCGGACCGTTGACCGCCGCAATCGCCACGCCCTCGGCCAGCAGCGGCAGCACCTCTTCCTCGGTGGCCTGCACAGCCACCATCGCGCCACCCGCAGGCAGCGCCTGCATCAGCCGGCCACGCGCCGCCACCAACGCACACGCATCACCCAGCGAGAACACCCCGGCCACATGCGCAGCCGCAACCTCGCCGATGGAATGCCCCGCCACGAAGTCCGAACGCACACCCCACGACGCCACCAGCCGGAACAGAGCGACCTCGATCGCGAACAACGCCGCCTGGGCATACACGGTCTGGTTCAACAGCTCCGCATCCTCACCCCAGACCACACCCCGCAGCGAACCATCCAAGTGCTCGTCCAGACCCGCGCACACCGCATCGAAGGCCTCAGCAAACACCGGGTAACGGCCGTACAACTCACGGCCCATACCCAGCCGCTGCGAACCCTGACCGGAGAACAGGAACGCCGACTTCCCCGGTCGGGCCACGCCTTCGGCCACGCCCGTGCCGGCCTCGCCCGTCGCGAGCGCCTTGAGGCCCCGCTCCAGGGCATCCCGGTCAGCGCCCCACACCACCGCGCGGTGAGCGAAGCGCGACCGGCCCACGGTGGACGAGTACGCCACGTCCGTGGCCCTCGCGTCGGGCATGCGGTCGATGTGGGACAGCAGCCTGGCCGCCTGGGCGCGCAGCGCGTTCGCGGACTTGCCGGACACCACCAGCGGTACGAGCTCCCCGGAGGTCTCCGCAGGTTCCGACGCGTCGGCGGGCCGCTGCGGTTCGGGCTCGGGACGCTCCAGGATGACGTGCGCGTTCGTTCCGCTGATACCGAAGGACGAGACACCCGCGCGCCGCGGGCCGTCGCCCTCGGGCCAGGCGGTCCGCTCCGTGAGCAGTTCGACGGCACCGGCCGACCAGTCCACGCGCGACGACGGTGCGTCGACGTGGAGGGTGCGCGGGAGCTCGCCGTGGTGCATGGCCATGACCATCTTGATCACACCCGCGACACCCGCCGCGGCCTGCGTGTGACCGATGTTGGACTTCACCGAACCCAGCAGCAGCGGCCGGTCCCCCGGCCGGTCCTGACCATAAGTGGCCAAGAGCGCCTGAGCCTCGATGGGGTCGCCCAACGTCGTACCCGTGCCGTGCGCCTCCACCGCGTCCACATCCGCCGTCGAGAGCCCGGCACTGGCCAACGCCTGCCGGATCACCCGCTGCTGCGACGGACCATTCGGCGCCGTCAGACCATTCGACGCACCATCCTGGTTGACGGCCGAACCACGAACCGTCGCCAGCACCCGGTGACCGTTCCGACGCGCATCCGACAGACGCTCCAGCACCAGCATGCCGACACCCTCGCCCCAGCCGACACCGTCGGCCGCGTCCGAGAACGCCCTGCAGCGTCCGTCCGGGGAGAGTCCGCGCTGCCGCGAGAACTCCACGAACGTCCTGGGCGTCGACATCACCGTCACACCGCCCGCGAGCGCCAGCGAGCACTCACCGGACCGCAGCGACTGCGCCGCCAGGTGCAGAGCCACCAGCGACGACGAGCACGCCGTGTCCACCGTCACGGCCGGACCCTCGAAGCCGAAGGTGTACGACACCCGGCCCGACGCCACACTGCCCGCGCTGCCGTTGCCCTGGTGTCCCTCGAAGTCGGGCCCGGTCAGAAGGTTGATGTAGTCGTTGTACATGACGCCGGCGAAGACGCCGGTACGGCTGCCGTGCAGCGTGACCGGGTCGATGCCGGCCCGCTCGATCGCCTCCCACGTGGTCTCCAGCAGCAGGCGCTGCTGCGAGTCCGTCGCGAGCGCCTCCCGGGGGCTCATCCCGAAGAAGCCGGGGTCGAACTGTGCCGCTTCCTGGAGGAACGCGCCTGCACGGGTGTAGCTGGTCCCCGTGTGCTCGGGGTCGGGGTGGTAGAGCGACTCCACGTCCCAGCCACGGTCGGCCGGGAAGTCCGTGACCGCGTCCACACCGTCCGACACCAGCCGCCACAGGTCCTCCGGCGAGGTCACGCCACCGGGGTAGCGGCAGCTCATCCCGACGATCACCACCGGATCGTCCGCCGCAGACATCGCAACCGGCACCGGCAGGGCCTCACCGGTCTCCTTCTCCGTCTCCGCGCCGAACAATTCGTCCAGCAGGAAGCCGACCAGCACGTCTGCCGTCGGGTAGTCGAAGACCACCGTCGCCGGCAGTCGCAGACCGGTCACCGTGCCCAGCCGGTTGCGGAGTTCGACCCCGGTCAGGGAGTCGAAACCGAGGTCGCGGAAGGCCCGCGAGGAGTCGACCTCCTCGGTCCCGGTGTGCCCGAGGACCATGGCGATCTCTCCGCGCACGACGCCGAGCAGCTGCTCGCGCCTTGCCTCACGGGACAGGCCGGTCAGTCGCTGCACCAGTCCGGACACCGCGGCTGCGCCGGTCCGGCGCGTACGGGTGCGGACCAGGCCGCGCAGCAGCGGCAGGGGCTCGCCCTGCGCGCGGAGCGCCGCGAGGTCCAGGCGCACGGGGAGGACCGCCGGAGTCTCCGCCCCGCGCAGGGCGGCGTCGAAGAGGGCCAGTCCCTGCTCCGCCGAGAGAGGCGGCATACCGGAGCGGGCCATCCGTTCGACGTCGGCGTCGGTCAAGGTGCCGGTCATGCCGCTGTCCTGCGCCCACGGGCCCCAGGCGAGCGATGCCGCCGGGAGACCTTGGGCGTGCCGGCGGTGGGCCAGGGCGTCCAGGAAGGCGTTGCCGGCCGCATAGTTGGCCTGGCCCGCACTGCCCAACGTGCCCGCCACGGAGGAGAACACCACGAACGCGTCGAGGTCCGAGTCCTTGGTGGCCTCGTGCAGATGCCAGGCCGCGTCCACCTTCGGACGCAGCACCGCAGCAAGCCGCTCCGGCGTCAGCGAACCCACGACACCGTCGTCAAGGACACCAGCCGTGTGCACCACAGCACCGACCTGGTGCCGGGCGACCAGCCCGGCCACCGCCGCACTGTCCGTCACATCACACGCCTCGACGACCGCCTCGGCGCCCTGCTCGGCCAGCTCGGCCACCAACTCCTCGGCACCCTCGGCTGCCGGGCCGCGACGGCTGACCAGCAGCACACTCCGCACCCCGTGCTCCGCCACCAGGTGCCGAGCCACCGCGCGTCCCAGACCACCCGTACCACCGGTGATCAGAACCGTGCCCGACGTGCCCCAGGCGACCTCCGCCGCCGTCGAGGACTCCCTGCGGACAAGGCGGGGAACGAGGACCTGGCCTTCGCGGAGCAGGAGTTGCGGCTCGTCGGAGGCCAGGGCCTGCGACAGCACCGCCGTGTCCGTGTCACCGTCGAGGTCGACCAGAGCGAATCGGCCCGGGTTCTCCGACTGCGCCGAGCGCACCAGGCCCCACACCGCCGCGGCGGCGAGGTCGTCGCCGGAAACAGCGCCGCGCGTCACGAACACCAGGCGCGCATCCGCGAACCGCTCGTCCGCCAGCCACGACTGCACCAGGCCCAACGCCCAGGCAGCCGTGCCGTGTACGGACTCCACCGTGTCGCCGGTGCCGGCGCCGGGTGCGACGAGGACGGCCTCGGGGACGTCCTCCCCGGTCAGGGTCTCCAGTTCCGCATACGTCCGGAAGGGCTCGCCGTCCGCGCCCGCGGCAAGGACGACACTTTCGTCCTGGAGCGGGACGCGCACCCAGTCGAGTATGAAGAGCGAGTCACGCTCGCCGGTCTGCAACTGCTCGGCGGAGATCGGCCGTACGGTCAGCGACTCCACCGAGGCCACGGGCGCGCCGGCGGCGTCGGCCATGGCGATCGACGTGCCGTCGCCGGCAGGCCGGAGCCGGACCCGCAGCTGCGAGGCCCCGGAGGCGTGCAGGGACACGCCGTTCCACGAGAACGGAACACCGGTCCCGTCGGATCCGCTCAGCATCGGCGCGTGCAGTGCGGCGTCGAAGAGCGCCGGATGCAGACCATAAGCCGCACCGTCCGTGCCCTCCGGCAGCCGGACCTCGGCGTAAACGTCTTCGCCGAGCTTCCAGGCCGCCTCCAGGCCCTGGAACGCCGGACCGTACGCGAACCCGGCATCGGCGAACTGCTCGTAGCAGCCTGCCGTGTCGATGGATTCGGCACCCGCCGGAGGCCATACCGAGGTGTCGAACACGGGCAGTTCCGCACCCGTGGCCAGCGCACCACTGGCGTGCAGGGTCCACGGTTCCTCGCCCTCACGCGAGTGCACCGCCACCGACCGGCGGCCCGACTCATCGGGTTCACCGACCCACACCTGAACCTGCACACCCGCACCCGAAGCAGGAAGCACAAGCGGTGCAGCCAACGTCAGCTCTTCGAGCAGATCGCAGCCGACCTCGTCAGCCGCCCGCAGCACCAGCTCGACCAGCGCCGTGCCCGGCACCAGGACCGTATCCAGCACCACATGGTCCGCCAGCCATCCGGCCGACGCGGTCGACAGGCGGCCCGTGAACAGCAGCCCGCCGGAACCGGCCAGTTCCACCGCAGCACCCAGCAACGGATGCTCCGCCGAACCCAGACCCGCAGACCGCACGTCACCGGACCGCGCCGCCGTGGCCGGGGGCCAGAACCGCTCGCGCTGGAACGCGTACGTCGGCACATCCGCCCACCGCGCCCCGGAGCCCGCGAAATATGCCGCCCAGTCGACGGGGACACCGTGGACGTGCAGCTGTGCCAGGGCCGTGAGCAGTGTCGGTTCCTCGGCACGTCCCTTCCGCAGGACCGGTGCGAAGGCGGCCTCGTCCGGCGCGGACTCCGCGGCGAGTGCGGAGAGCGCTCCGTCGGGGCCGAGTTCCAGGAACACGGACACGCCCTGCTCGCGGAGCGTGCTCACGCCGTCGGCGAACCGTACGGCCTCACGGACATGGCGCACCCAGTAGTCGGCGGAGCCGAGTTGTTCCGCGGTGGCCGGTTCGCCGGTGAGGTTCGAGACGATCGGGATGCGCGGCGTGCCGTATGCCACGTTCGCGGCGACGGCGCGGAATTCGTCGAGCATCGGTTCCATCAGCGGCGAGTGGAAGGCATGCGAGACCCTCAGCCGGCTCGTCTTCCTTCCCTCACCCTCGAAGTGCGCCCGCACCGACTCGACAGCGGCCTCCGTGCCGGAAACCACCACCGACTGCGGACCGTTGACCGCCGCAATCGCAACGCCCTCGGCCAGCAGCGGCAGCACCTCTTCCTCGCTCGCGCGGATCGCCGCCATGGCGCCGCCCGTGGGCAGGGCCTGCATCAGCCGGCCGCGCGCGGCCACCAGCGCACACGCGTCCGCCAGCGAGAAGACGCCCGCAACGTGCGCGGCCGCGATCTCGCCGACCGAGTGGCCCAGCAGCTGGTCCGGGCGGGCGCCCCACGATTCCACCAGGCGGAACAGGGCGACCTCGATCGCGAACAGCGAGGTCTGCGCGTACAGGGTCTGGTTCAGCAGCTCGGCGTCCTCGCCCCAGACCACGTCCCGCAGCGGACGGTCCAGGTGCTCGTCCAGACCCGCGCACACCGCATCGAAGGCCTCCGCGAACACCGGGTAACGGGCGTGCAGTTCGCGGCCCATGCCCAGCCGCTGCGAACCCTGACCGGAGAACAGGAACGCGCGCCGGCCCGAACCGGCTTCGCCCACCGCGACGATGTCCGTGTCGCTCCCGCCCTCGGCGAGCGCGGCGAGGGAGCGCAGCAGGACGTCGCGGCCGGAGGCCAGGAGAACCGCGCGGTGCTGGAAACCGGCGCGGCCCGTCGCCAGCGAGCAGGCGACGTCCACGAGCCGCTGTCCGGGCTCGCGTTCGAGGTGCGCCAGCAGCTGTGCCGCCTGGGCCCGCAGGGCCTTTTCGTTCCGGCCGGAGAGCAGCACCGGCACGAGGCCGTCGAAAGCAGCCGCTTCGGGCTCCGCGGCCACCGGCTCCGGCCGCTCCAGGATCACGTGTGCGTTCGTCCCGCTGATACCGAAGGCGGAGACGCCCGCGCGCCGCGGCCGGCCCGTCTCGGGCCAGGTCTCGGCCTGCGTCAGCAGTTCCACTGCGCCGACGCTCCAGTCGACATGTGTCGAGGGCGCATCGACGTGGAGGGTGCGCGGGAGCTCGCCGTGGTGCATGGCCATGACCATCTTGATCACACCCGCGACACCCGCCGCGGCCTGTGCGTGGCCGATGTTGGACTTCACCGAACCCAGCAGCAGCGGACGGTCCTCCGGCCGGTCCTGACCGTAGGTGGCCAACAAGGCCTGGGCCTCGATCGGGTCACCCAACGTCGTACCTGTGCCGTGCGCCTCCACCGCGTCCACGTCCGCCGTCGAAAGCCCGGCGCTGGCCAGCGCCTGCCGGATCACCCGCTGCTGCGACGGACCGTTCGGCGCCGTCAGGCCGTTGGAAGCACCGTCCTGGTTGACGGCCGAACCACGAACCGTCGCCAGCACCCGGTGACCGTTCCGACGCGCATCCGACAGACGCTCCAGCACAAGGATGCCGGCGCCTTCGGACCAGCCGACGCCGTCGGCGGCTTCGGCGAACGCCTTGCAGCGGCCGTCCTCGGAGAGCCCGCCCTGGCGGGAGAACTCCACGAAGGTCAGCGGGGTGGCCATCACCGTCACACCGCCCGCGAGCGCGAGCGAGCACTCACCGGACCGCAGCGACTGCGCCGCCAGGTGCAGAGCCACCAGCGACGAGGAGCACGCGGTGTCCACCGTCACCGCGGGTCCCTCGAAGCCGAAGGTGTACGACACCCGGCCCGAAGCCACACTGCCCGCGCTGCCACTCCCCTGGTATCCCTCGAACTCGCGCCCGGTGAGGAGTTGCGAGTAGTCGTGGTACATGACGCCCGTGAAGACGCCGGTACGACTGCCGCGCAGAACGGCCGGGTCGATGCCCGTGCGCTCCAGGGCCTCCCAGGACGTCTCCAGCAGCAGTCGCTGCTGGGCGTCGGTGGTCAGTGCCTCCCGGGGGCTCATCCCGAAGAAGCCGGGGTCGAACTCCGCCGCATCGTGCAGGAATCCGCCGGAGCGGGTGGCGATGGCGCCCTCGCGCTCGGGGTCGTAGGTGTCGTCGATCTCCCAGCCGCGGTCGGTCGGGAAGCCGGAGACGGCGTCGCCGCCCTCGGACACCAGCCGCCACAGGTCCTCCGGCGAGCTGACGCCGCCGGGGAAGCGGCAGCTCATGCCGACGATGACGACCGGGTCGTCCGCCAAGGACGGAAGCGCGGACACGGGGAGCAGTTCCTCGGTGTCCGTGCCGAACAGCTCGTCGTGGAGGTGCTCCGTCAGCGCGTCGGCCGTCGGGTAGTCGAACACGGCCGTGGCCGGCAGCCGCACACCGGTGGACTTGCCCAGCTTGTTGCGGAGTTCGATCGCGGTCAGGGAGTCGAAGCCGAGGTCCTGGAAGGCCTTCGACGGATCGATCGTGTCCGGGAGGGCGTGGCCCAGGACCACCGCGATCCCTTCGCGCACCAGGTCCAGCAGTGCTGCACGCCGCTCTTCCACGGGCAGCCCGGCCAGGCGCTGCACCAGCCCGGATGCGGTGGCCGAGCCGGCAGCCGCCGAGCGCCGGGCACGTGTCCGGATGAGGCCGCGCAGCAGCGGCAGGGAGTCGCCCTGCGCGCGCAGGGCCGCCAGGTCCAGGCGGACGGGAAGAGCCATGGGCTCTCCGGTGGCGAGGGCCGAGTCGAAGAGGGCCACGCCCTCCTCGACGGACAGCGGGGGCATCCCGGAACGGGCGATGCGCTGGAGGTCGGCATCCGTGAGGGTGCCGGTCATGCCGCCGTCCTGCGACCACGGACCCCATGCCAGCGACACGGCCGGAAGGCCCTGTGCCCGGCGATGGTGCGCCAGGGCGTCCAGGAAGACGTTGCCCGCTGCGTAGTTGGCCTGGCCTGCACCGCCGAAGGTGCCGGCCACGGACGAGAAGACCACGAACGCGTCGAGGTCCAGGTCCTTGGTGGCCTCGTGCAGGTTCCAGGCCGCGTCCACCTTCGGACGCAGCACCGCAGCAAGCCGCTCCGGCGTCAGCGAACCGATGATGCCGTCGTCGAGGACGCCGGCCGTGTGGACGACAGCGGTGATGGCATGCCGCGCCACGAGGTCCGCCACCGCGGTGCCGTCGGTCACATCGCACGCCTCGACGGTCGCCTCGGCACCGTGCTCGGCCAGCTCTGCCACCAACTCCTCGGCGCCTTCGGCTGCCGGGCCGCGGCGGCTGACCAGCAGCACACTCCGCACCCCGTGCTCCGCCACCAAGTGCCGGGCTATGACACGGCCCAGGCCACCCGTACCGCCGGTGATCAGAACCGTGCCTGACTCACTCCAGGCAACAGCCTTCTGCTCCTGCGCCTCGGCACGTGTCAGCCGCGCCGCCAGCACCTCGTCGCCACGAACCAGCAGTTGCGGCTCGTCCGTGGCCAACGCGCGCGGCAGCACGCTCACATCGGCGTCACCGTCCAGGTCCACGAGGACGAACCGGCCCGGGCTCTCCGACTGCGCGGAACGGACCAGACCCCACACCGCGGCACCGGCAAGGTCGTCACCGGAGACAGCGCCGCGCGTCACGAACACCAGGCGCGCATCCGTGAACCGCTCGTCCGCCAGCCACGACTGCACCAGGCCCAACGCCCAGGCAGCAGCAGCGTGCACGGACTCGACCACGCCATCGGAACCGGCCGGCGGCGAGACCAGTACGACCTCGCGGACGTCGGCTCCGGTCAGGGACTCCAGGTCCGCGCCGATCCGGAACGGCTCACCATCGGCGCCTGCGGCGAGGTCGATGCTCCCGTTCGTGAGCGGGACAGGAGTCCAGTCCAGCGTGAACAACGAGTCACGGTTGCCGGTCTGCAACTGGTCGGCGGAGATGGGGCGTACGGCGAGCGATTCCACCGAGGCCACGAGCGCGCCGGCCGGGTCGGCGATGGCGAGCGCGATGCCGCTGTCGACGGGGCGGATACGGACGCGGATGTGCGAGGCACCCGTGGCGTGCAGGGACACACCGCTCCACGAGAACGGAACACCCGCCTCGTCGAGCCCTCGCAGTATCGCCGCGTGCAGTGCGGCATCGAAGAGCGCCGGGTGCAGACCGTAGGCCGCACCGTCCGTGCCCTCCGGCAGCCGGACCTCGGCGTAGATGTCCTCGCCGAGCTTCCAGGCCGCCTCCAGGCCCTGGAACGTCGGACCGTACGCGAACCCGACGGCCGCGAACTGCTCGTAGCAGCCCGCCGCATCAGCCGGCTCGGCGCCCTGCGGGGGCCACACCGACGTGTCGAACACGGGCAGCTCCGCACCCGCGGTCACGGCACCGCTCGCGTGCAGCGTCCACGGCTCTTCGCCTTCGCGCGAGTGCACCGCCACTGCACGGTGACCGGAGTCGTCGACCTCGCCGACCCACACCTGAACCTGCACACCCGCACCCGAAGCAGGAAGCACAAGCGGTGCAGCAAGTGTCAGCTCTTCGAGTACGTCGCAGCCGACCTCGTCAGCCGCCCGCAGCACCAGCTCGACCAACGCCGTGCCCGGCACCAGAACCGTATCCAGCACCACATGGTCCGCCAGCCACGCATGCGACGCAGTCGACAACCGGCCCGTGAACAACAGCCCACCAGAGCCTGCCAGTTCCACCGCAGCACCCAGCAACGGATGCTCCGCCGAGCCCAGACCCGCGAACCGCACATCACCCGCACGACCCACGGACCCCGACGGCCAGAACCGCTCATGCTGGAACGCATACGTCGGCAGATCCACCCGCCGAGCACCGGAACCCGCGAAGACCGCCGCCCAGTCCACCGTCACGCCATGGACGTGCAGTTGCGCCAGGGCGCTCAGTACGGTCGTCTCCTCCGGCCGGTCCTTGCGCAGCACGGGAGCGAACACGGCCTCTTCCGGCGCCGACTCGCGGGCCATGGCCGACAGGACGCCGTCCGGGCCGAGTTCCAGGAACCGTGTCACGCCCTCCGCTCGCAGAGCACGTATCCCGTCAGCGAAGCGGACCGCCTCGCGGACATGACGCACCCAGTAATCGGCCGAGCAGAGCAGTTCCCCGGCAGCCGGCTCGCCCGTCAGGTTCGACACGACCGGCACCACCGGGGCACCGAACGACAGGCCTTCCACGACAGCTCGGAAGTCGTCGAGCATCGGTTCCATCAGCGGCGAGTGGAAGGCATGCGAGACCCGCAGGCGGCTCGTCTTCCTTCCCTCACCCTCGAAGTGCGCCCGCACCGACTCGACAGCAGCCTCCGTGCCGGAAACCACCACCGACTGCGGACCGTTGACCGCCGCAATCGCCACGCCCTCGGCCAGCAGCGGCAGCACTTCCTCCTCCGCCGCCTGGACCGCGACCATCGCGCCGCCCGCAGGCAGCGCCTGCATCAGCCGGCCACGCGCCGCCACCAACGCACACGCATCACCCAGCGAGAACACCCCGGCCACATGCGCAGCCGCAACCTCGCCAATGGAATGCCCCGCCACGAAGTCCGAACGCACACCCCACGACGCCACCAAGCGGAACAGGGCGACCTCGATCGCAAACAGCGCCGCCTGGGCATACACGGTCTGGTTCAGCAGCTCCGCATCCTCACCCCAGACCACACCCCGCAGCGAACCGTCCAGGTGCTCGTCCAGACCCGCGCACACCGCATCGAAGGCCTCCGCGAACACCGGGTAACGGGCGTAGAGTTCCCGACCCATACCCAGCTGCTGCGAACCCTGACCGGAGAACAGGAACGCCCGCCGGCCCGAACCGGCCTGGCCCTCGGCCGCGATCCCCGCATCGCTCCGGCCCTCGGCCAGCGCCGACAGGGACCCGAGCAGACCGTCCCGCTCGGCGGCCAGGACGACCGCACGGTGCTGGAACCCCGAACGGCCCGTCGCCAGCGAGTACCCGACGTCCGCGAGCCGCTGTCCGGGCTCGTCCTGGACGTGCGAGAGCAGGCGGGCGGCCTGGGCCCGCAGGGCCTTCTCGTTCCGGCCGGAGAGCAGCACCGGCACCAGACCGTCGACAGCAGCCGCTTCCGGCTCCGCAGACACCTGCTCCTGGTCCGGTTGCTCAAGGATCACGTGCGCGTTCGTCCCGCTCACGCCGAAGGACGAGACACCCGCACGGCGGCGCCCGGACACCGGCCACTCGGCCGGCTCGGCGAGGAGCTCGACGGCGCCGGCGCTCCAGTCGACGTGCGTCGAGGGCGTGTCGACGTGCAGGGTCTTCGGCAGGACACCGTGCTGCATCGCCAGGACCATCTTGATCACACCGGCGACGCCCGAGGCGGCCTGTGCGTGGCCGATGTTGGACTTCACCGTGCCCAGCAGCAGCGGACGGTCCTCCGGCCGGTCCTGACCGTAAGTCGCCAACAGCGCCTGGGCCTCGATGGGGTCACCCAACGTCGTGCCCGTGCCGTGCGCCTCCACGACATCCACCTCGGCAGCCGAGAGCCCGGCACTGGCCAACGCCTGCCGGATCACCCGCTGCTGCGACGGACCGTTCGGCGCCGTCAGACCGTTCGACGCGCCATCCTGGTTGACCGCACTGCCGCGTACGACGGCCAGCACCCGGTGCCCGTTCCGGCGCGCGTCCGACAGGCGCTCCAGCACCAGCATGCCGACGCCCTCGCCCCAGCCGACACCGTCGGCCGCATCCGAGAACGCCTTGCAGCGACCGTCCGCCGACAGCCCGCGCTGCCGCGAGAACTCCACGAACGTGGTCGGCGTCGACATCACCGTCACACCACCGGCCAGCGCCAGCGAGCACTCGCCCGAGCGCAGCGCCTGTGCCGCCCAGTGCAGGGCGACCAGCGACGAGGAGCACGCCGTGTCCACCGTCACGGCCGGGCCCTCGAAGCCGAAGGTGTACGACACCCGGCCCGAAGCGATGCTGGCCGCGCTGCCGTTGCTCCGGTAGCCCTCGAACTGGTCGCCGACCAGGATCTCGCTGTAGTCGTTGTACATGACGCCGGCGAAGACACCGGTACGGCTGCCGCGCAGCGCGGCCGGGTCGATACCGGCCCGCTCGATCGCCTCCCACGTGGACTCCAGGAGCAGGCGCTGCTGCGAGTCCGTCGCCAGGGCCTCGCGGGGGCTCATCCCGAAGAACTCGGGGTCGAAGTCGCCCGCGTCGTGGAGGAATCCGCCGCTGCGGGTGTACGAGGTGCCGAGCACGTCGGGGTCGGAGTTGTAGAGCGACTCCACGTCCCAGCCGCGGTCGGCCGGGAAGTCCGAGACCGCGTCCACACCGTCCGACACCAGCCGCCACAGGTCCTCCGGCGATGCCACACCGCCCGGGTAGCGGCAGCTCATCCCGACGATCACCACCGGGTCGTCCGCCGCGGACACCGAAACCGGTACCGGCAGGGTCTCGCCGGTCTCGATCTCCGCGCCGAACAGTTCGTCCAGCAGGAAGTCGACCAGCGCGCCCGCCGTCGGGTAGTCGAACACGGCGGTCGCCGAAAGGCGCAGCCCTGTCGCCTTGTTGACCCGGTTCCGCAGTTCGACCGCGGTCAGGGAGTCGAAGCCGAGTTCCTGGAACGCGCGGGTCGGGTCGACGCCGTCGGGGCTCGCGTGGCCCAGGACCACCGCGATCTGGGCCCGGACCAGGTCGAGCAGCACTTCGCGCCGTTCGACCGCCCCGAGCCCGGTCAGGCGTCCCACCAGGCCCGCCGCCACGGCCGAACCGGCGACCGCGGAGCGTCGGGCGCGGGTGCGGATCAGTCCGCGCAGCAGCGCGGGGACGTCTCCCTGCTCGCGCAGCGCGGCCAGGTCGAAGCGCACGGGGAGAACGCGCGCGTCGTCGGCGGCCAGCGCCGCGTCGAAGAGTGCGACACCTTCTGCGGGGGTGAGTTCGGGCATGCCCATGCGGGCGATGCGCTGGAGGTCGGCGTCGGTGAGCGTGCCGGTCATACCGCCGTCCTGGGACCAGGGGCCCCACGCCAGCGACACCGCCGGGAGGCCCTGTGCCCGGCGCTGCTGCGCCAGGGCGTCCAGGAAGGCGTTGCCGGCCGCGTAGTTGGCCTGGCCCGCGCTGCCCACCGTGCCCGCCACGGAGGAGAACACCACGAACGCGTCGAGGTCCGTCTCCTTGGTGGCCTCGTGCAGGTTCCAGGCCGCGTCCACCTTCGGACGCAGCACCGCAGCAAGCCGCTCCGGCGTCAGCGAACCCACGACACCGTCGTCGAGCACACCCGCCGTGTGCACCACGGCAGTGATCGCGTGCCGGGCGACCAGCCCGGCCACCGCCGTACCGTCCGTCACATCACACGCCTCGACGACCGCCTCGGCACCGTGCTCGGCCAGCTCGGCCACCAACTCCTCGACGCCCTCGGCCTCCGGGCCGCGGCGGCTGACCAGCAGCAGGCTCCGCACCCCGTGCTCGGCCACCAGGTGCCGGGCCACGATACGGCCCAGGCCACCCGTACCGCCGGTGATCAGCACCGTGCCCGACTCGTTCCAGGCAACGGCCTTCTGCCCCCGGGTACGAGCCAGCCGTGCCGCCAGCACCTCACCGCCGCGAACCAGCAGTTGGGGCTCGTCCGTGGCCAGCGCTCGCGGCAGCACGCTCACATCGGCGTCGCCGTCCAGATCGACCAGGCCGAAGCGGCCCGGGTTCTCCGTCTGCGCCGAGCGCACCAGGCCCCACACGGCGGCACCGGCAAGGTCCGTACCGTCGGCCGCACCCCGCGTCACGAACACCAGGCGCGCATCCGCGAACCGCTCGTCCGCCAGCCACGACTGCACCAGGCCCAACGCCCAGGCAGCCGTGCCGTGTACGGACTCCACCGTGTCCTCGCCGCGGTCGGCATCCACGGGCACCAGCACCGCGCCCGGCAGCGGCCGGGCCCCGGCCAGGGAGTCCAGATCCGGGTGAGTGTCGAACGGCGCGCCGGTGAGGGTGCCCAGCGTCGCGACGGTCTCGGCTGCACCGGCCGACGGCAGGCGTACCGGCGTCCACTCCAGGCGGAACAGGGAGTCACGCCCGGCCGGGCCCGTGCCGCCCGCCAACTGCTCGGCGGAGACCGACCGCAGGACCAGGGTCCCCACGGTGGCGACCGGCTCGCCGGTGGTGTCGGCGACGTCGACGGTCATGGTGTCCCCGCTGTGCCGGACGACCCGGACCCGGATGGCCGAGGCGCCGGAGGCGTGCAGCGAGACGCCTTCCCAGGAGAAGGGGACGGCGCCGCGGTCCGCTCCGTTGAAGCCGCAGACGTGCAGGGCCGCGTCCAGCAGCGCCGGGTGCAGGCCGTACGCGGCCGCGTCGTCCTCGGCGGCTTCGGGCAGGGCGACCTCGGCGAACGCCTCGTCGCCCCGGCGCCAGGCGGCCCGCAGGCCCTGGAAGTGCGGTCCGTAGGCGAGGCCGCTCTCGGCCAGATCCGGGTAGACGCCCGTCAGGTCGACGGGTTCGGCGTCGGCGGGCGGCCAGGCCTCGGCGTGGAAGTCGTGGCCGGGAGCGGCCGGCCGGTCGCCCGTCGCGAGGATGCCGGTGGCGTGCCGGACCCACGGTCGGTCGCCCTCGCCCTCCGGGCGGGAGCGGGCGGTGAGGGTGCGGTTGCCGGACTCGTCGGCGGGGCCGACGCGCAGCTGGAGCTGTACGCCGCCGTGTTCGGGCAGGACGAGCGGGGCGGCCAGGGTCAGTTCGTCGATCCGGTCGCAGCCCACCTCGTCGGCGGCGCGGACGGCGAGTTCGACGAATGCCGTGCCCGGCAGCAGGACCGAGCCCATCACGACGTGGTCGGCCAGCCACGGGTGCGACTGGAGGGACAGCCGCGAGGTGAACAACAGGCCTTCGTTGTCGGCGAGTTCCACGGCTGCGGTCAGCAGCGGGTGTCCGGCCGCGTCGAGGCCGGCGGCGCCGATGTCCCCGGCGCCGGCGGGGTCGGGGGTCGGCCAGAACCGCTCGTGCTGGAAGGCGTACGTCGGCAGGTCCACGAGGTGCGTGCCCGTACCGGCGACGAACCCTTCCCAGTCGAACGCGGTGCCGTGCACGTGCAGCTGTCCCAGGGCGGCGAGCAGTGTCGTCTCTTCGGGGCGGTCCTTGCGCAGCGCGGGCACGAGGACGGTGTCCGCGTCCTCCGGCAGTGCGGCGCGGGCCATGGCCGAGAGCGTGCCGTCGGGACCCAGCTCCAGGAAGCGCGTGACGCCTTCCGCGTGCAGGGCCTGTATGCCGTCGGCGAAGCGTACGGCTTCGCGGACGTGGGTCACCCAGTAGTCGGGGGTGCACAGCAGGTCCCGGGCGGCCGGGCTGCCGGTCACGTTCGAGACGACGGTGAGTTCCGGCTCGGCGAAGGACAGGCCTTCCACCACGGCGCGGAAGTCGTCGAGCATCGGTTCCATCAGCGGCGAGTGGAAGGCGTGCGAGACCCGCAGGCGGTTCGTCTTCCTTCTCTCGCTCTCGAAGTGTGCACGCACGGCCTCGACGGCAGCCTCCGTGCCGGAAACCACCACCGACTGCGGGCCGTTGACCGCCGCGATCGCGACGCCTTCGGTCAGGTGCGGGAGCACCTCTTCCTCGGTGGCCTGCAGGGCCGCCATGGCGCCGCCCGTGGGCAGGGCCTGCATCAGCCGGCCGCGCGCCGCCACCAGCGCACACGCGTCCGCCAGCGAGAAGACGCCCGCAACGTGTGCGGCTGCGATCTCGCCGACCGAGTGGCCGGCGACGTACTGCGGGCGCATGCCCCAGGACTCGGCCAGGCGGAACAGGGCGACCTCGATCGCGAACAGCGAAGTCTGCGCGTACAGGGTCTGGTTCAACAGCTCGGCGTCCTCGCCCCAGACCACGTCCCGCAGCGGACGCTCCAGGTGCTCGTCCAGACCCGCGCACACCGCGTCGAAGGCCTCCGCGAACACCGGGTAACGGGCGTGCAGTTCGCGGCCCATGCCCAGCCGCTGCGAACCCTGGCCCGTGAAGAGGACGGCGTCCTTGCCCTCGTGGGCGGTGCCCGTGGCCGCGAAGGTGTCGCTCTCGCCCTCGGCCAGGGCGGTCAGGGCGCGGACCGCGGCGGCGTGGCTGTCGGCCGGGACGACCGCGCGGTGTCCGAAGGCCGTGCGCCTCGCCAGCGTGTACGCCAGGTCGGCGAGCCGTGGTGCGGGCTCGTCCTGGAGGCGGGTCAGCAGCCGGGCCGCCTGGTCCTTCAGGGCGTTCGCGCTCCTGCCGGACAGCAGGAGGGGCAGCGTGCCGTCCACGGGTGCGGCCGGGGCCTCGGGTGCCGTGGGCTCGGGCTGTTCGAGGATGACGTGCGCGTTGGTGCCGCTGATGCCGAAGGCGGACACGGCGGAGCGGCGCGGCCGGCCCGCCTCGGGCCAGCCGGTCCGCTCGGTGAGCAGTTCGACCGCGCCCGCGGTCCAGTCGACGTGCGGGGTGGGCTCGTCGACGTGCAGGCTCTCGGGCAGCACGCCGTGCTGCATGGCCAGGACCATCTTCATCACGCCGGCCACGCCGGCGGCGGCCTGGGTGTGCCCGAGGTTGGACTTCACCGAGCCCAGCAGCAGCGGGCGCGCGGGGTCGCGGTCCTGGCCGTAGGTGGCCAGCAGGGCCTGGGCCTCGATGGGGTCGCCCAGTGCCGTGCCCGTGCCGTGGGCCTCGACGGCGTCGACGTCGGACGCCGACAGGCCTGCGTTGGCCAGGGCCTGGCGGATGACGCGCTGCTGCGAGGGGCCGTTGGGGGCGGACAGGCCGTTGGAGGCGCCGTCCTGGTTGACGGCCGTTCCGCGCACGATCGCGAGGACCTGGTGGCCGTTGCGGCGGGCGTCCGACAGCCGCTCCACGAGCAGCAGGCCGACGCCTTCGCTCCAGCCGGTGCCGTCCGCGCCCGCCGCGAAGGGCTTGCAGCGGCCGTCGGGGGCCAGGCCGCGCTGGCGGGAGAACTCCACGAAGGAGGACGGGGTCGCCATCACCGTCACGCCGCCGGCCAGCGCCAGCGAGCACTCGCCCGAGCGCAGCGACTGCACGGCCATGTGCAGGGCCACCAGCGACGACGAGCATGCGGTGTCCACCGTCACCGCGGGTCCCTCGAAGCCGAAGGTGTAGGACACCCGGCCGGAGACCACGCTCAGTGCGTTGCCGATGAGCGCGTGGCCGGCGACCTCGTCCTGTGCGGCGTCCAGGACGGTGCGGTAGTCCTGGGAGTTGGTGCCCGCGAAGACGCCCGTGCTGCTGCCGCGCAGGGAGCCGGGGGCGATGCCGGCCCGTTCGAGGACCTCCCAGGAGGTCTCCAGCAGCAGCCGCTGCTGGGGGTCCATGGCCAGGGCCTCGCGCGGCGAGATGCCGAAGAAGTCCGCGTCGAAGCCCGGTGCGTCGGCGAGGAAGCCGCCCGTGCGGGCGTAGCTGGTGCCGTGGTGGTCGGGGTCGGGGTGGTAGAGGCGGTCGAGGTTCCAGCCGCGGTCGCCGGGGAAGTCGGCGATGCCGTCGGCTCCGTCGGCCAGCAGCTGCCAGAGGGTCTCCGGCGAGCTCACCCCGCCGGGGAAGCGGCAGGCCATGCCCACGATGGCCACCGGTTCGTCGAGGACGGCGGCGGCCCGCTGCACATCGGCCGCGGTGGCGGCCGTGCCCAGGATCTCGGCGTACAGGTACTCGGCGATCGCGGTGGGCGTGGGGTGGTCGAACAGGAGGGTGGCGGGCAGCAGCAGGTCCGTCGCGGCGGACAGCCGGTTGCGCAGGTCGATCGCCATCATCGAGTCGAAGCCCAGGGCGTGGAAGGGGCGTTGGGCGTCGACGGTGTCCGGTGAGCTGTGGCCGAGGGCCTTGGCGGCCTCCTCTCGGACCAGGTCCAGCAGGGCCCGTTCCTGCTCGGCGGCCGGGAGGGCGCCGAGCCGCTCGCGCAGCGGGGAGCGTGCCGTGCGCGGGCCGTCGCCGGTGTCGAGGGCGCGGCGTGCCTCGGGCAGGTCGCCGATGAGGGGGCTGGGGCGGACGGCGGTCAGGGCGGGGGCGTATGCCGCCCAGTCCACGTCGGCCACCGTCACGTTCGGCGCGCCCTGGGCCAGGGCCTGGCGGAGGGCGGCGAGTGCCGGGGCGGCGTCCATGGGGATCAGTCCGTCGCGGCTGAGCCGGTCGGCCAGGTCGCCGGTGGCCATGCCGTGGTCGGCCCAGGGGCCCCAGGCCACGGAGGTGGCGGGCAGCCCCTGGTGGTGGCGCTGTTCGGCGAGGGCGTCCAGGAAGGCGTTGGCGGCGGCGTAGTTGGCCTGTCCGGCGTTGCCCAGGACGCCGGTGACCGAGGAGAACAGCACGAACATCTCCAGGCCGAGGCCGGCGGTGAGTTCGTGCAGGTGCAGTGCGGCGGTGGCCTTGGGGTGCAGAACGGTCCCGAACCGTTCGGGGGTGAGGGTGTCCAGGACGCCGTCGTCCAGGACGCCGGCGGCGTGCACGACGCCGGTCAGCGGCAGGTCGGCGGGGATGCCGGCGAGGACGGCGGCCAGGGCATCGCGGTCGGCGGCGTCGCAGGCGGCGACGGTGACGCGGGTGCCGCGTTCGGTGAGTTCGGCCGCGAGTTCCCGGGCGCCGGGGGCGTCGGGGCCACGGCGGCCGGTGAGCACCAGGTGTTCGGCCCCGGCGTCCGCGAGCCAGCGCGCGACGTGGGCGCCCAGCGCGCCGGTGCCGCCGGTGACCAGGACGGTGCCGCGGGCGGTCCATTCGGCTCCGGTGTCGCCGCCGGGGGCGATGCGGGCCAGGCGGCGGGCGAAGCGGCCGGCCGGGCGGACGGCGACCTGGTCCTCCCGTGCGGCGAGGGTGCCCAGGAGTCCGGCGGCGATCCGCGCGTCGATGTCCTCGGGGAGGTCGACGAGCCCGCCCCAGCTGTGCGGGGACTCCAGCGCGGCCACCCGTCCGAGGCCCCACACCTGGGCCTGGGCGGGGCTGGTGACCGTCTCCCGCCCATCGACGGCGACGGCGCCGCGGGTGGCGCACCACAGCGGGGCCTGGATGCCGGAGGCCTCCAGGGCGCGCAGCAGGGCCGCGGTGGCGGCCACGCCCCGCGGTACGGAGGGGTGGTGGGGGTGCGGTTGCTCGTCGAGGGCCAGCAGGGAGAGGACGCCGTCGACGGGTGCGCCGGGCTGCGGGAGGGTGACGGCGGTCTCGTCGCCGTCGGGCAGCACGAACTCCTCGGTGCGCAGGCCCTGTTCGTGCAGGGTGTCGAGGAGCCGGGTGACCCACGGGTCGCCGGCGGCGCTCCCGGGGAGCACGACGAGCCAGTTCCCGCTGGTCACCAGGGTGTTGGGGGCGGCGAGGGGGGTCCAGTGCGTGCGGTAGCTCCAGCTGTCCGCGGTGGCCTGGGTCCTGCGCTTCCTGCGCCATGCCGAGAGGGTGGGCAGGAGGCTGCCGAGCGAGTCGGCGTCGCTGCCGTCGATGGCGAGGACGGCCGAGAGTCCTTCGAGGTCCTCGCGTTCGACGGCCTCCCAGAAGCCGGATTCGCCGGCCACGGCGGCCGGTCCGTCGGCACCCGGTCCGGCGGGCCCTGCGGGCTCCAGCCAGTACCACTGGCGCTGGAAGGCGTAGGTCGGCAGCTCGACGGGCGCGGCGCCGGGCGTGCCCAGCCAGGCGGCCCGGTCGACGGCGGCACCGTGCACGAAGGCGGTCGCGATGCCCTCGGCGAGGGTGTGCGTCTCGGGGCGGCCGGTGCGCAACAGGCTCACGATGACGGGCTGTCCGGGGCCGGCCAGGGAGTCGTGGACCATGGGGGTGAGCACGCTGCCGGGGCCGATCTCCACGAACGTGGTGACGCCCTCGGCCTCAAGGGTGCGCACGCCTGCGCAGAAGCGGACGGTGTCCCGGACCTGCCGCACCCAGTACTCGGGCGAGCACAGTTCCTCGCCGGTGGCCGTCTCGCCGGTGACGGTGGACACCACGGGGATGCGGGGGGCGTGGAACTCCAGGCCCTCGGCGACGCGCCGGAAGTCCTCCAGCATGCCGTCCATGTGCGGGGAGTGGAAGGCGTGGCTCACCCGCAGCCGCTTGGTGCGGCGTCCCTGCTCCTCCCAGTGGGCGGCGATGCGGGAGACGGCGTCCTCGTCACCCGAGACGACCGTGGAGCGGGGGCCGTTGACCGCGGCGACGGCGACGCCGCCGTGCTCGGCCAGGCCGGCGCGGACCTCTTCCTCCGTGGCCTCGACGGCGAGCATGGCGCCGCCTTCGGGCAGCGCCTGCATGAGGGTGCCGCGTGCCGCGACGAGCCGTGCGGCGTCCTGGAGGGAGAGGACCCCGGCCACGTGGGCCGCGGCGAGCTCGCCGATGGAGTGGCCGGCGACGAACTGCGGTGTCACGCCCCACGATTCGACGAGCCGGTACAGGGCCGTCTCGAAGGCGAAGAGCGCGGCCTGGGTGTAGACGGTCCGGTCGAGCAAGTCGGCCTCGGGGGTGCCCTCCTCGGCGAAGACGACGTCGCGGACGGGGAGTTCGAGGTGGGGGTCGAGCTCGGCGCAGGCCGCGTCGAAGGCCTTGGCGAACTCGGGGTGGGTCTCGTGGAGTTCGCGTCCCATGCCGAGGCGCTGGGAGCCCTGTCCGGTGAAGAGGAAGGCGGTGGACGCCTTGGCGGCGGCGCCGGTCACGAGGCCGGCTGCGGTGCGGCCTTCGGCGAGGGCGTCCAGGCCCGCGAGGAACGCGTCCCGGTCGTCGGCGACGACGGCGGCGCGGTGCTCCATGAGGGACCTGGTGGCCGCGAGGGAGCGGGCGACGTCGGCCGGTTCGAGGCCGGCGCGGGCGCGGACGTGGCCGGCGAGCCGCGCGGCCTGGGCCTGCAGGGCCTCAGTGGTGCGCGCGGACAGGATCCAGGGCAGGGCGCCGGGCCGGGCGGCCGGCGCGGGGGCCGGCTCTGCCTCGTGCGGGGGTGCCTGTTCCAGGACGACGTGGGCGTTGGTGCCGCTGATGCCGAAGGAGGAGACGGCCGCGCGGCGCACCCGGTCGGCGGCGGGCCAGGGTTCGAGCTCTGCGAGGAGCCGGGCGTTGCCCTCGCTCCAGTCGGCGTGCGGGGTGGGCGCGTCCAGGTGCAGGATGCCGGGCAGCTCTCCGTGCTGCATCGCCTTGACCATCTTGATGACGCTGGCGATGCCGGACGCCATCTGGGTGTGGCCGATGTTGGACTTCATGGAGCCGATCAGCAACGGCCGGTCGGCGGGGCGGTTCTGCCCGTAGGTGGCGAGCAGGGCCTGGGCCTCGATGGGGTCGCCGAGGGTGGTGCCGGTGCCGTGGGCCTCGACGGCGTCGACGTCGGCGGAGGCGAGCCCGGCGTCGGCCAGCGCCTGGCGGATGACGCGCTGCTGGGACGGTCCGTTGGGGGCGGTCAGACCGTTGGAGGCGCCGTCCTGGTTGACGGACGAGCCCTTCATCACGGCGAGCACGGGATGGCCGTTGCGCAGTGCGTCGGAGAGCCGCTCGACGAGCACGACTCCGACGCCCTCGCCCCAGGCGGTGCCGTCGGCGGCGGCCGCGAACGGCTTGCAGCGGCCGTCAGGGGCCAGGCCGCGCTGGCGGGAGAACTCCAGGAACAGCTGCGGGGTGGACATCACGGTCGCGCCGCCCACGAGGGCGAGGGAGCACTCGTCGCGCCGCAGCGACTGCGCTGCCAGGTGCAGGGCGACGAGCGAGGAGGAGCACGCCGTGTCCACGGTGAGGGCCGGGCCTTCGAGGCCGAGGAGGTAGGAGATGCGGCCGGAGGCGACGCTGATGTAGTTGCCGGTGAGCAGGTGGCCGCCGACCTCGTCGATCCGCTGTCCGGCGGCCGTGTCGTAGCCGGCGTGGCCGGTGCCGACGAAGACGCCGGTGCGGCTGCCCGCGAGGGACTCCGGGTCGATGCCGGCCCGTTCGAGGGACTCCCACGCGGTCTCCAGCAGCAGGCGCTGCTGCGGGTCCATGGCGAGGGCCTCGCGCGGGGAGATCCCGAAGAAGCCGGGGTCGAACTCGCCCGCGTCGTGCAGGAATGCGCCCTCGCGGGCGTAACTGGTGCCCTGGTGCGCGGGGTCGGGGTCGTAGAGCCCGTCGAGGTCCCAACCGCGGTTGCCGGGCAGGGCGGAGACGGCGTCGACGCCGCCCCGGAGCAGTTCCCACAGCTCTTCCGGTGAGCGGACGCCGCCGGGGAAGCGGCAGGCCATGGAGACGATCGCGATGGGCTCGCGCTGCTTCTGCTCGGTCTCGCCCAACTGCTGGCGAGTCTCCTGGAGATCCGCGATCGCGCGCTTGAGGTACTCGCGCAGCTTCGCCTCGTTCGACATCAGGATGCCAACCCCTCGTGGAATGCCGGTTCTGGGGGCACAGAGCGTCGACACTCACGTCTGACCCAATTTGCCAGGCCATCCTCATCCAAGGGGCACTGCTGGTTTCCCTAGAGCTCGGATCGGGCTCGGGTCCCCGAGGGGACGTGCACGTATGGGAAGCGACCCGGATGTGACTCCACCGGCGACCAGAGTTGCGGGCTTCCTGTGTCGGTGGTCAAGCACCGTCGCAGGGGGCCGGCCCGGTCCTGTGCGCAGCGTTCGGTGTGCCCACTGTGTCGGCATGACCGGCGCTGTCGGCCCCGCACGCCGCCGCCCACCCCAACGACATGCGGGTCCGCCCCATCGTCGCCCAGTGCAACTCCATTGAGCCACGCTGGATCGTCGTAGGCCAAGACGAAGGTGGCGCTCGGCGATGCCGGCGAAGGGAACCCCGCGCCGCACGACATACTCCCGGCGGATTACTCCGGTACCTCGCGGGGGCTACGAACGACACCAGAATGCTTACATCCATGAGCTGATTCGATGCGGAGCTGCGGAACCTAGCGTCGATCCCATGAAACGCAATCGCCGTATCAGCGCCGTCGCGGCGCTGGCGCTCGCCGCCCTCGTCACCGGAACCGGCGCCGGGTTCGCCGCCACGACCACACCGTCGGCCACACCGGTGGCCACGCACGCGTTCGACACCGCACCGGCCACGGCCACCGCACCCACGCGGTCCTTCCAAGGCACGCTCCCCGCGCCGACCGGCCGCTACGCCGCCGGCGAGGACGTCATCCACCTCACCGACGCGAGCCGTCCCGACCCGTGGGTGCCGTCATCCGGCCCCCGCCGACTGACCGTCACGATGGTCTACCCGGCTGTCCCCGGGACCGGGACTCCGGCCCCTTATATGACCCTCGCCGAGGCAGCCGGACACATCCAGAAGGGGAAGATACCAGCGAGCTCCGGCATCACCCCAGAGAACCTTTCCAGCGTCACCACTCAGGCCTTCGACGGCGCTCGGCCGCAGCGCGGCAAGCATCCGCTGGTGGTCCTCTCACCCGGGTTCGGGGACCCGCGCATGGTGCTCACCTCGCTCGCGACCGACCTGGCCAGTCACGGCTACGTCGTCGCGCTCGTCGGCCCCACCCACGAGGACAGCGGCGAAACGCTGGAGAACGGCGAGACGCCGCCGTGCGCGATCTGCGATGACCCGAAGCTCGACATGAACAAGGTCACCGCGAGCCGCGCGCTGGACGCGTCCTTCGTGATCGACCAGTTGACGCATGGCAATACCGCGTGGCGCCTGGCGCACCTCATCGACAAGCACGAGATCGGGATGGCCGGGCACTCCATCGGCGGAGCGTCGGCCGTCGCCACGATGATCGCCGACCCGCGAGTACGGGCCGGAGTGAACATGGACGGCAAGTTCTACCCGGTCCCGATGCCCGGCCAGATCAACCGGCCGTTCCTCATGCTGGGCGAGACCGACAGCCACTCGCCCAGCGGCACCGACACCACGTGGGAGAAGGCCTGGGCCAACCTCGGCGGCTACAAGAAGTGGCTGGCGGTCACCGGCGCCAACCACCCCAGCTTCACCGACGTGGACCTGCTCGAGGAGCAGGCCGGGTTCCCGACGCCGCCCCTCGGCCCCGAACGTGGAATCGTGCTCACGCGTGAGTACGTGACAGCGTTCTTCGACCAGACGCTGAAGGGGATCCACCGTCCGCTGCTGGACGGCCCCTCACCGAACAATCCGGAAGTACTCTTCCAACCCTAGTGCAGCGCCGCGTTGATCCTTCGGGGGTCCATGCGGCTTTGAGTGGGCTGCCGTCGTAGGTCCAGCGGTAGGGCTTGGCGTCGTGTTCGTCGTAGGCCAAGACGAAGGTGTCGATGGCCGCGGCCAGTTCGTCGCGGGAGGCGAACTGGCCGCGGCGTAGCAGACGTCGGGTCAGGGCGGAGAAGAACAGCTCGACTTGGTTGAGCCGGCTGGCGTGTTCGGGGGTGTGGTGGATGTTGAAGCGGGGACGGGTGGCCGGCCATGCCTTCGTCTTCTTCGCGACGTGGGATGAGCCGTTGTCCATGACCAGGTGGATGCCGGTGTCGGCGGGGATGGACTCGTTGAGTTGGCGTAGGAAGCCGATGAAGGTGTCGGCGTTATTGCGGTCGATGCGCTCGGTGAGGACTTGGCCGGTGTGGACGTTCAGGGCGGCGATGATGGAGACGGTGCCGTGGCGGATGTACTCGAACTCCCGGCGGGTGCGCTGCCCGGGGCGGCCGGGCTGGTCGGGTGTTTGCGGGAGCGTGCGGTGATCCCGGTCTTCTCATCCACGCTGATCACCACCGCGTTCGCAGGGCAGGTGCGGTAGAGCGCGCGCACGTCAGCGGCACGGGCGAAGAACTCCGGGTCGGCTGGTCGGGTCAGCCGACCGCGCACCAGATGCGGCTTGAGATCGACGCAGGCCAGGATCCGTCCGACCTGGGAGGCGGAGACCGCCAGGCCGGAACTGCGCAGGTGATCGGATAGCAGTCGGTGGGTCCACACGGTGTCGGCGGTTGGGCGGTCGCGGCGGTCGCGGCGGCGACGACCTGCAGCTTGTCCTCGGCGGACAACCGGGGCCGCCCCAGCGGCCGGGGCCGGTCGACGAGCGCAGCCGGCCGCTGGGCGGTGAACCGCTTGTGCCAGGAGCGGACGGTGTCCACATGCCGCCCGGCCGCGCGGGCCGTGGCGGCGTTCGACATTCCCTCGGCCAGTGCCAGGATCACCGAAGCCCGCTGCACCTGCCCGAACGGCGCGGTGCGCGAGCCTGCCAGGCGTTCAAGCACCTCACGCTCGGCCTGGGTCAGTTCGATCGTGAACGGACTGGTCAGCCGCATCGCCCCACCCCGAGATCAGCTTATTGAAGATCCACCATCTTGAAGTGGCTGGTCAGCGTGCTGGTGCGGCAGGGTTCGTGGGTACTCGTGCTGGTCGTGGGCGGGTGTCTGTGGGGTAGATCGTTCGCCGGGGTGGTTCCGCCACCGGAGGCCCGGGTGGGCGGCCGGTCGGTGCCGCTGATCCCGGCCCGTGTCGGCGGTGCCGGCCCCGACGCGCTCCGGCCGGGCTACGAGCGCATCGGCCGGTCACCGCCTTCTGCCCGAGGTGACCTCCGGCAGAGGCCCGGGTGCAGGTGGGTGAGCCGGCGCATCTGGCGAACGCGGCGAACTCGTGGTCGGCGATCGTTCTTCTCGTCCTGCCCTACCGTCTACGCGGCACGAGTCCGGTGTCGAAGGCGATGATCGCCAGGTGGACGCGGTCTCGGGCCTCGAGCTTGGCGAACAGACGCGCGACATGGGTCTTCGCCGTCGCCGCGCTGATCACCAGCCGCTCGGCTATCTCGGCGTTCGACAGTCCCTGTCCGACCAGTGCCAGCACCTCGCGCTCCCGGTCGGTGATCCCCGCGATGGGACTCGAGTCCGCGGCGGGCTCGGCGTCCGGTTCGGGGGCCGCGGGGCCGGACGTTCTGGCGAAGTCCGCGATCAGCCGCCGGGTCACGCTCGGCGCGATCAGCGCGTCGCCGGCCGCCACCACGCGGATCGCGTCCAGGATCGCGTCCAGGGCCATGCTCTTGAGCAGGAATCCGCTGGCGCCGGCGCGGAGTGCGCCGTAGACGTACTCGTCGTCGTCGAAGGTTGTCAGCACCAGCACCTTGGGCGGGTCCGGTTCGGCGGTCGCCTGCCGGGTCGCCTCGATCCCGTCCATGCCCGGCATCCGGATGTCCATCACCACGACGTCCGGCCGCAGCTCACGTACCAGGCGCACCGCCTCGCGGCCGTCGCCGGCCTCGCCGACCACCTCCAGGTCGTCGGTGTTGCCGATCAGCATGGCGAGCCCGACCAGCATCAGGGGTTGGTCGTCGGCCAGCAGCACTCGCACGCTCATGCCGGGAGGCTCGCCGTCACCCGGAATCCGCCCTCCGGACGCCGACCCGCGCTGAACTGGCCGGACAGCAACGTCACTCGCTCGCACATGCCGAGCAGGCCGAAGCCGCTCCCGCCGGCCGCGGAGTGCCTCGGACGGCCCGGCCTGCCGGAACCGTCGTCCCCGTCGTCCTCCACCTCGATCCTCACTCCTTCCGGTTCGTAACCGACCGCGACCCGGCATGTTCGCGCCCCGGAATGCCGCACCACGTTGGTCACCGACTCCTGGATGATCCGGAATGCCGACAGTTCGATCTCCGGCGGCAGTGGACGCCGCTCGCCCTGCCAGGTCACGTGGACCCGCACCCCGGCGTCGGCCGTGCGTTCGGCGAGCCGCGGGACGTCGGCCAGGCTGCCGCCCGGCGCCAGCGGAGCGGCCTGCGGCACGGCGTCGTCCGGCTCGGCGCGGCGTAGCGCCCCGAGCATGCGCTGCAGCCCGAGCAGCGTCTCCCGGCTGGTGGTCTCGATGCCGGTCAGAGCCCGCCGCGTCTGCTCGGGCTTGGTCTCCACGACCCGCGCCGCCGCCCCCGACAGCACCGTGATGATCCCGATGCTGTGCGCGACGCTGTCGTGCAGTTCACGGGCGATCCGCAGCCGCTCGGCCATAACGGCGCGGGCCGCCCTCTGCTCCTGCAGGGCTTCGAGGTACTCACGGCGTTTGCGATACACCCCTCCGAAGACCCACGCGACCGCGAACCACAACGCGAGCCCCCCGGTCCACTGGGCCGCGTCGCCGACGGTCTCCCCGGGGTAGCCGTGGATGTCGTTGACGAACGCGGCCGCGACGCCCGCGACGGAGCCGACGGCGGCAGCCTTCGGCCGTCGGGCGGCGAGATACCCGCACAAGGCGACGAGCAGGACGAACACGATCAAGGGCCGCGCGCCGAAGGCCTCGCCGAGGACCGATTCGCCCAGGATCACCGCGAAGACGGTGGTCGGCAGACGGCGCACCAGCAGAACCGGAAGGGCGAGCACGACGTACAGACCCAGCATCTGGACAGGCTCGAGGTCGGGGAACCGGAACAGGCCGCCCTCAGGGGTCGGCATCGTCCAGGGGAGCAGCATCGCGTAGCAGCAGGCGGTGGCCGGCACCACGGCCTGTGACATCAGCCAGGTCACGCGCTTCGATGTCGAGAGACGCTGCAGAAGCTCTTCCATACGAAGATCGTATTCAGTGGCGTCGGCTCTGCGCGTCGCCCCGGGGATGTATGCGGGATACGCCGCCGGGCCGATGGCCTGGGGAGAGGTGACATCCGCCGGCCGACGCAATGGGTCATGCTCCGTTCCTAGGTTCATGGTCATGACGAATCCGCCGATGATCGCTCTCCAAGACGCGATGAAGAAGTACGACGACGGCCCGCCCGCGCTGGCCGGTGTGACCTTGTCCGTGGCGTCCGGTGAGTGCGTGGCGATCCTCGGCCATTCCGGCAGCGGGAAGTCCACGCTGCTGAATCTGATCGCCGGCCTGGACAAGCCTTCCAGTGGCACCGTGACCGTCGACGGCACCCGCGTCGACCAGCTCGGTGAGGCCGGTTCGGCGAAGTACCGCCGGGCCTCGATCGGCATGATCTTCCAGTTCTTCAATCTGCTCGACGACCTGACCGTGTTGGACAACGTCATGGTTCCGGCGCAGCTGGCCGGGATGGGCAAGGGCGAGGCGAAGCGGCGGGCCGTCGAGCTGCTCGGCTCGCTGGGCATCGACCGGCATGCCAAGGCCTACCCGCAGCGGCTGTCCGGCGGGCAACGGCAGCGGGTGGCGGTGGCCAGGGCCCTGATGAACAAGCCGGCGCTGCTGCTGGCCGACGAGCCCACCGGCGCGCTGGACTCGAGCTCGGCCGAGGACGTGCGCCGGCTGCTGCTGGACCTGAACAGCGAGGGCCAGACCATCTTGTTGGTGACCCACGATGTGCAGTTGGCCGCGAGCACCGCGCGCCGCACGATCGAGTTGGTGGACGGCGCGGTCGAGCGGGACGTCGTCAACGACGGCAGCGGTGCCGGCCTGGCCGCCCGCACGCCGCTGACCCGTCCGGCGGGAGCGGTCGGATGACACTGCGCAAGCCGCCGATGCCCCGGCGTCTCTTCGAGGTCGGATTCCGGGCCGTGGCCCGCACGTTGCCGGCGGTGAGCCGGTGAGCGCCCTGGGCAAGGTCGTACGCTCCGGCGTGGGCCGGCGTCGGGTCCAGTCCCTCGTCATGGCCCTGACGACGTTCGCCGCGGTGACGTCCTCAGTACTCTCCCTCGGCCTGCTGGCCGTCGTGCAGGCCCCGTTCGAGCACGCCTTCAGTGCTCGGAACGGGGCGCACCTGGCGGTCCAGTTCGACGGCTCGAAGGCCACGGCCGCGCAGGCCGCCGCCACCGCGCACGCCGCCGGCGTCACCGGGGCGGCCGGACCGTACCCGATCGCCGCCGCCCTGGACACGACCGTCGGCACGGACTGCCCCACGAAGGATTTCGCCGGTCACGACAACGGTCCGATCACCGTCACCACCCGGCCCGACCTGGGCAGCACCTCCGGGATGGACCAGCTCGTGCTGACCCAGGGGCGCTGGCCGACCGGCCCGGGCGAGATCGCCCTGCCGTGGCAGCACTATGCCACCGTCTGCTTCGGCGATTCGGTGGTGTTCTCCTCCCTGCCGGGCAAGCCGTCGTTCAAGGTCGTCGGCTTCGGCGGCTCGGTGACCAACAGCGCGACCGCCTTCGCCACCGCCGACGGTTTCGCGCGGCTCACCGCCGCCGGTGCCAAGGCCGATGTGCAGATGCTCTACCGGTTCGCCAAGGCCGGGACCGACGCCGACATCGCCACCGGCAAGCAGGCGGTGGCCGCCGCTGCGCCGGTCGGCTCGGTCGAGGGCGGACAGTCGTATCTGACCGCGGAGCAGCAGGCGACCGGCAACGCCAGGGCCTTCGTGCCGTTCCTGACCGGCTTCGGGATCCTCGGGCTGTTCATGTCGGTGCTGATCATCGCGATCGTGGTCAGCGGGGCTGTGGCCTCGGGAATCCGGCGCATCGGGATTCTGAAGTCATTGGGCTTCACCCCTTCGCAGGTGGCCCGCGCCTACACCGCACAGGCCATGATCCCGGCGACACTCGGCGTGGTGCTCGGCACGGTTTTCGGCAATCTCCTGGCTGTGCCGATCCTGGACGGGGCCACCAAGCAGCTCGGCGCGACCGGTGCCACGATTCCGTTGTGGGTCAGCGCCGTGGTGCCGCTGGGCACCCTGCTGATCGTCGGCACCACGGCTTTGATCCCGGCACTGCGAGCCGGCCGGATGCCGACGGTGCAGGCTCTGGTGGCCGGCCGCGCCCCCAAGGCCGGGATCGGTCGGACGGCGCAGCGTCTTGCCTCGCGGCTGCCGCTGCCCCGGGCCATGTCGCTGGGTCTGGCCCAGCCATTCGCCCGGCCGGCCCGGGCCGTACTCGTCGGTGCGGCGGTGCTGTTCGGCGTGGTGAGTGTCACGTTCGCGGTGGGGCTGGGGTCCGCGTTCGACAAGTACCTGGACACCAGTACCTCAGGCTTCAACGTCGCGGCGGAGTTCGTGATACCCACAGCCGACGTAGGCGTGCCCTGGGGGCGCTACGGGCCCAACGACCCGCGCAGGCCGCACCTGGACGCCGCCAAGGCGGCCGCCGCGCTCGCCGAGACCCCGGGCACGAAGGCCGCGTTCGGCTGGGGCGAGAGCGGCGCGACCATCGTCGGCGCCCCGCCCGGCGGCGAACCGCCGAAGGTGTTCACGATCACCGGCGACTTCTCCTGGACGAACATGGAGCTGCTGTCCGGCCGCTGGTTCTCAGCGCCCGGCGAGGCCGTGGTCGGCGACAAGCTGGCCACGACGGTGGGGATCCACGTCGGTGACAACGTCACCGTGGTGCAGCAGAACAAGCAACTGCCGCTGAAGGTCGTCGGCATCAACTTCGACACCAACGTGGGCGACTACACGGTCATGACGGATGCGGCCACCTTCACCGCCGCCGGTCTGGCCCCGCACATCGAGCAGTTCAACGTCGAGCTGGCCGACAACGTCAGCGGATCGGACTGGTCCACCTCGGCCGCCGCCGCGCTGACCCCGCTGAACGCCTCGGTCCATCCGAACTCGGGCGGGGGCAAGAACATCGTGATGATCATCATGGGCACCCTGGTGGCCACGCTCACGCTGATGCTGGTGGCGGTTGCCGCGCTCGGGGTGCTGAGCATGGTGGTGCAGGACACCCGGGAGCGGGTTCATGATCTGGGGATCTTCAAGGCCCTCGGGATGACGCCCAAACAGACCATTGCGATGGTGCTGACCTCGGTGTCCCTCACCGGCCTGATCGCCGGGCTGATCGGGGTCCCGCTCGGGGTCGCGGTGGAGAAGGCGACGCTGACCCCGATGGGGAACGCGATCGGCCGGCACCTGCCGCCGAGCGTGTCCCACGTCTACACCGCCGGGCTGCTCATCCCCCTTCTGGCCGGCGGGATCGTGATCGCCCTGCTCGGCGCACTGCTGCCGGCCGGCTGGGCGGCACGGACCCGGACCGCCACCGCGCTGCGGACCGAGTAGGACCGAGCAGAGCCGCCGGTCGCCGCAGCAAAAGCGTGCTGGGCACTGCACGGCGCGACAAGAACGCCAATGCCGACCTCCCCCGGTTGACAGCCTCGGGAGGTCGGCATTCCGGCGTTCTTTCCTCAACACAAAGGCGTGAGAGGTACCCAAGCATGGCGGTCGGCGTTTGCGACCTGTTCTCGATCGGCATCGGCCCGTAGAGTTCGCATACCGTCGGCCCGATACGCGCGGCCCGGGTTGCTGGGGCTGGAGGGACAGGTGCCGGCCACCGTGGACGTGCGGGGGCGTGGAGCCGGACCTGGCGCGCATCCGCGAAAGCGGCCGACTGCGACTGTTGGGCACCGAGAAGGGCGCCGAGGCCGAGATCGCCTTCACCGAGGACCACGACCCAGTGCTGCACCGGCGCAAGTCGCTGCCGTACCACTCCAATGGCATGCGGCTTTTCGCCTAAGAGACTTCATTTGAAGGGCCGACCACACTCGACGCCGTCATCAACGGCGACGACGAAGACGACTTGCAACTGTGCAGGCTCAAGGACACCGGCCACCCCGAGACGTGGGGCTTCGCTCTGTTCACCTACAGCAACGAACGCTACGAGGACAACATCCTGCCCACGGGCCTGTCCTTCGGAAGCCCCGAAGACGCCCTCGACTGCGCCGTCGGCCCCTACCTCGCGACCCCGCCAGCTGACCGGCAATCCCCGAAGGATGGAGTGTCCAATAGACGGCGGATCCGATGATCAAGGAGTCGTCTGATGAGCGAGACCATCACCGAGCACGGGGTGGCAGAGGAGCCGGACCGCGCCGATAAGTGCGGCAACCCCCTGATCCATGAGGCAGTGTGAGCCACAAGGCGCCCCTCAGCCCAGGGACCGAGCCTGATGAGATCAGGTCACCAACGTCAGCTTGGCCCGAACACTCAGGTGGAGTCGCCCAAGCGCCGGAGACTGACACCACAGTGGGCTCCGGCGCTTCGCGCCTCCAGGCCAAGGGCCCGGTTCCCCCACCGGCCAAAGCCGGTGGTCCCCCCGAACGAGCTGAGGGAAAACGCCACGGCGGGCGGCCCGAAGGCCGCCCGCCGCAGCGTGTGTCGACTACCTCGCCGTCACGCTCCCGTGACGGAGCCGAGCCAGTCCTCCACGCTCTCCGCGGCCAGGGCGGCGTCCGCCTTGACCATCGAGAGGTGGTCCGCGTCGATCCTGCGGACGTCGGCCGACGGGATCAGGGTGGTCAGCTCCTCACCGCCGGCGCCCTCGGCCCCGGCAGGGGCGGAGGCGACGCCGGAGTGCTGCCTCAGTGCCTGGAGGCTCAGCACGGGGGCAGTCGTGTGCTGCACGTCGATCCGGTTCAGCAGGCCCATCCACCGGCCCATGGCGGACAGCCTGGAGTTCGTCATCCGCACCGGGGAGACCTCGTCGACCAGGAAGTTCTGCCGCATCAGGCCGACGTAGTCGATGTCCTTGTTGCCGTCGTGCCGGATGCTGAGGGTGTCCAGCAGCACCACGGCCGTGGGCTTGATCCCCCACGTGTTCTCCAGCAGGCCCGCGGCCGCATAGGCCAGCGCTCCGCCGGAGGAGTGGCCGACCAGGACGAAGGGCTCGCCGTCGCTCGCACGCAGCGCGCTCTCCGCGATGACCCGGACCGCGGTCTCGGAGCCGGCCGGCAGCCGCTCCCCCGCCGCGAAGCCGACCAGCGGCACGGCGCAGACGTGCCGCTTGCCCCGGAAGGATGCGGCGAACCGGGCGTACTCGTGGACACCGCCGTTGGCGGTGGGTGTGCTGATGCAGATGAGCCGCGGCGTGCCGGAGCCCTCGGCGAGCGTGGTCGGCAGCGGCAGGTCCTCCAGCTCGGCCGCGTTCTCGAAGCTCGGGCGGACGGCGCCCAGGGCCCGGAGCATGTACTGGGCCTCCGGGATCCGGTCGCCCTCCAGGGCGTCGAGGAACATCCGCTCCAGCGAGTCGATCTCCTGCCCGGCGGCCGGGCCCCGCAGGCCCGCACCCGCCCCGGACCCCTCCGGGCCCGGCTGCGCGGCGAGTTCGCTGAGCAGCCAGGTGGCGAGGCTCTCGGGGTTCTTGTTGTCGAAGACCACGGTCGCGGGCAGGTGCAGCCCGGTGGCCGCGGCGATCCGGTTGCGGAGCTCGACCGAGGTCAGCGAGTCGAAGCCCAGCTCGAAGAAGTCCCGGTGGGCCTCGACGGACCCGGCCGAGGCATGGCCGAGGACACCGGCCACCTCCGTGCGCACCAGGTCGACGACGTGGCCGGCCCGGTCCGCCTCCGGCAGGTCCCGCAGCCGCTGGACGAAGGTGTCCGGCACGGCGAGCGTGCTCACGGCGTTCACGGCGGAGCGCCGGGTCCAGCGCATCAGCCCGCGGTAGGGCGGCGGCACGTCGCCCTGCGCCATCGAGGCCCTGCTGCTGAACTCGCCCAGTGCCACCACGTTCGGCTCGGCGCAGCCGCGGGCGGCGTCGAACATCACCAGGCCCTGTTCGAGGGTCACCGGGGACAGGCCGCCGGCGCGCATGCGCTGCACGGAGCCCTCGGTCACCTTGCCGGCCATGCCGTCCTCCAGCTCCCAGTGGCCCCAGGCCTGCGCCTGGCCGGGCAGGCCCAGGGACGTGCGGTGCAGCGCCAGGCCGTCCAGGAAGGCGTTCGCGGCCGCGTAGTTGGCCACGCCGGGGGCACCGAGCACTCCGGAGATGGACGAGAACATGATGAACGCGGCCAGGTCCAGGCCCTTGGTGGCCTCGTGCAGGTGCCAGGCGGCCTCCGCCTTCGGGCTCAGCACGATCGGCAGCCGCTCGGGATCGAGTGCGGTCACCAGGCCGTCGTCCAGGACACCGGCCAGGTGGACGACCGCGGTCAGCGGGTGCTCGGCCGGGATCGCCGCGAGCAGGGCGTCGAGCGCGTCACGGTCCACCGTGTCGCAGGCGGCGATCGTGGGAAGCGCGCCCAGCTCCCGGAGTTCACCGGCGAGCCGGTCCGCGCCGGGTGCCTCCGGACCGCGGCGGCTGACCAGCAGCAGGTGCCGCGCGCCGGTGCCGGCCAGCCACCGGGCGAGGTGTCCGCCCAGCGCGCCGGTGCCGCCGGTGATGAGGATGGTCCCCTCGGGGTCCCAGGCCGGCTGCCGGGGGCCCGGGTCGGCGGGCAGCCAGCCCAGCCGCCCGACGCGCACCACGCCCTCGTGCACGGTGAACTGGGCGTCGTCGGAGGCCGTCAGGGCCGGCAGCTTCGCGAGGAACTCCGTCAGGTCGGCGTCGGCGTCGAGGTCGGCCAGGACGAAACGGCCGGGGTGTTCCGCGTGCGCCGCGCGCACCAGGCCCCAGACCACGGCGGCGGGGAGGTCGTCGCCGGAGAGCGCGCCGCGCGTCACGAACACCAGCCGCGATGCGCCGAACCGTGCGTCGGCGAGCCATTCCTGCAGCAGGCCCAGCGCCTGTGCCGTGGTGGCGTGCACGACCGCCGGGACGTCGTCGCCCGTGCCGTGCACGGGCACCACGACCAGGTCCGGGACGTCGGTGACGTCGGCCAGCGATGCCGTCCCGAGGGGGGCGAGCACCTGGCTGCGCACGTCCGCGGAGGCCTCCGCCTCCGGGGCGGGCACCCAGTCCAGCCGCAGCAGCCGCTCGCGCCGGCGCCCGGTGACCGCGGCCGGGGTGCCCAGGGTGAGGGTCTCCGCCGACAGTACGGGGTCACCGGCGGCGTCGACGGCCGTGAGGCGGACGGTGTCGTCGCCGGTCCGCGCGATCCGGGCCCGCACCGACGAGGCGCCGGCGGCGTGCAGGGACACGTCGTGCCAGGAGACGGCGTGCGGGGCGCCCTCCTCGACTCCCGCGCCCAGCAGGGCGGTTGCGTGGACGAGCGCTTCGAGCAGTGCGGGGTGCAGGCCGAAGTGCCCGGAGCCGGAGGCGGTGTCGTCCGGGAGTGCCGCCTCGACGAACACCTCCTCGCCGCGGACCCAGGCCGACCGCAGCCCGTGGAAGGCGGGGCCGAACCCGGTCCCGTCGTAGAAGCCGTCCAGTTCGATCCCGGAAGCGCCGAAGGGCGGCCAGACGGACGCGTCGAATTCCGCGGGGCGTGCGCCCGTGGCCAGTGTTCCGGCCGCGTGCTCCGTCCACGCACCGTCCGGGGTGCCGTCCGGCTGCGAGAAGAACTTGATCTGCCGGGTGCCCTCCTCGTCCGCAGCGCCGAGCCACACCTGCGTCACGACGGCCGTGCCGTCGGTGAGCTCCAGCGGTGTACCGAGGGTCAGTTCGGCGACCCGGCCGCAGCCCGCCTCGTCACCGGCGCGGACGGCCAGTTCGAGGAACCCGGCGGCGGGGAAGACGGCCGTCCCGTCCACGGTGTGGTCCTTCAGCCACGGGTGGGCGTCCGTCGACAGCCGGCCCGTGAACAGCATGCCGCCGGAGTCGGCCAGCGACACGGCCGCGCCCAGCAGCGGGTGCCCGGCCGGCATGAGACCGGCGGCGGACACGTCGCCCGTCGGGGCCGCCTGCCCGGGCCAGTACCGCTCGTGCTGGAACGCGTACGTGGGCAGGTCGACGCGGCGGGCGCCGGTGCCGTCGAAGAGCCGGGCCCAGGCCACGTCGACACCCGTGACGTGGAGCCGCGCGAGGGCCGTGAGGAGAGCGGTCTCCTCGGGGCGGTCCTTGCGGAGGGCCGCCACGGCCACGGAGGAGTCGTCCAGGACGTGCTGGGCCATGGCCGTCAGCACGCCGTCCGGGCCCAACTCCAGGAAGACGGAGGCGCCTTCGGCGGCGAGGGTGCGCACACCGTCGGCGAAGCGGACCGTCTCCCGGACGTGCCGGACCCAGTACTCGGCGGAACACACCAGCTCGTCGGCGACGAGTTCGCCCGTCACGTTCGACACGACCGGGATCCGGGGGGCGCTGTAGGTCAGTTCGTCGGCGACCCGGCGGAAGTCGTCCAGCATCGGGTCCATCAGCGGCGAGTGGAAGGCGTGACTCACCGACAGCCGCCGCGTCTTGCGGCCCTCGGCGGCAAAGCCCTCGGCGATGCGCAGCACGGCCGCCTCGTCGCCCGCGAGGACGACCGCCTCGGGGCCGTTGACCGCGGCGATCGACACGCCCGTCACCAACCGGGCCGTCAGCTCGGCCTCGGTGGCCTGGACGGCGACCATCGCACCGCCTGCGGGCAGCGCCTGCATCAGGCGGGCCCGTGCGACCACGAGCCGGCAGGCGTCCTCCAGGGAGAACACCCCGGCCACGTGCGCCGCGGCGATCTCGCCGATGGAATGACCGGCCACGAAGCCGGGACGGACGCCCCACGACTCCACGAGCCGGAACAGCGCCACCTCGACGGCGAACAGCGCGGGCTGGGTGAACCCGGTCTCGTCCAGCCGCGTCTCGTCGGTGTCGGTGAACAGCACCTCGCGCAGCGCGTCGTCGAAATGCGCCAGCACCGCGTCGAGAGCCTCGGCGAACACGGGGAAACGGGCGTGGAGTTCCCTGCCCATGCCGACCCGCTGTGCGCCCTGGCCGGAGAACAGCACCGCGAGGTCCCCCGCCGTGTCCTCGGTGAACCCGCGCGCGGCCTCCACGGTCCCCTCGTCCCCGGCCAGCAGCACCGCACGGTGCTCGAAGCCGGCCCGGGAGGTCGCCAGCGAGAATCCGACGTCCAGGGGGGACTGGTCACCGAGCCCGGAGAGCTGCTCCAGCTGTGCCGTCAACGCGGCCTCGGACCGCGCCGAGACCGGCCACGGCACCACCGACGGCGCAACCTCCGGCTCGTCCCGGCCCGCAGGCTGCCGGTCCTCCGGAGCCTGCTCCAGGATGGTGTGCGCGTTCGTGCCGCTGATACCGAAGGACGACACGGCCGCACGGCGCGGGTGGTCCGTCTCCGGCCACTCGGTCTGCTCGGTGAGGAGCTCGATGTCCCCGGCCGTCCAGTCGACGTGGGAGGAGGGGGTGTCGATGTGGAGCGAGCGCGGCAGCACCCGGTGGCGCATGGCCATGACCATCTTGATGACACCCGAGACACCGGCAGCCGCCATCGTGTGGCCGATGTTCGACTTGAGCGAGCCCAGCATCAACGGCCGTCCCTCGGCCCGGTCCTGGCCGTAGGTGGCGAGCAGCGCCTGGGCCTCGATCGGGTCACCGAGCGAGGTGCCGGTGCCATGGGCCTCGACCGCGTCCACCTCGCCGGTCGACAGTCCGGCGTTCGCCAGCGCCTGGCGGATGACGCGCTGCTGGGACGGGCCGTTGGGGGCGGTCAGACCGTTGGACGCGCCGTCCTGGTTGACGGCCGAGCCACGGACGACGGCCAGGACCTCGTGCCCGTTGCGGCGGGCGTCGGAGAGGCGCTCCAGGACGAGCACGCCCACGCCCTCGGACCAGCTCGTGCCGTCGGCCGCGTCCGAGAACGCCTTGCACCGGCCGTCCGTCGACAGGGCGCCCTGCTTGCTGAATCCGGCGATGCTCATCGGCGTGGACATCAGCGTCACACCGCCGGCCAGCGCCAGCGAGCACTCGCCGTCGCGCAGCGCGCGGGTCGCCAGGTGCAGCGAGACGAGCGAGGACGAGCACGCGGTGTCGACCGTGACGGCCGGGCCCTCCAGGCCGAAGGTGTAGGACAGCCGCCCGGAGAGGACACTGCCCGCGAGGCCGGTGCTGGCGTGGGCCTGGACGTCCTCGCCCGAACTCAGCAGGATGCTGCCGTAGTCGGAGCCGCTGGTGCCGACGAAGACACCGGTCTCGGTACCCCGCAGGGACGTCGGGTCGATGCCCGCCCGCTCGATCGCCTCCCAGGAGGTCTCCAGCATCACCCGCTGCTGCGGGTCCATGGCCAGGGCCTCGCGGGGGGAGATGCCGAAGAAGGCGGCGTCGAAGTCGGCGAGCCCGTCCAGGAAGCCGCCCTTGGACGTGGAGCTGCTGCCGTCCTCACCGCCGCGCAGCATGCCCAGGTCCCAGCCGCGGTCGGTCGGGACGTCGGAGATGCCGTCACCCCCGTCGACGACGAGCCGCCACAGGTCCTCCGGGGAGCGCACGCCGCCGGGCAGCCGGCAGGCCATGCCGACGATGACGACCGGGTCCTCGGCGGTCGCCGAGGACGTCGTGACGGGGGCGCGGACCTCCCCGTGCTCGTCGAGGAGCACGGCGAGGAGGTGGTCGGCGAGTGCGGTGGGGTTGGGGTAGTCGAAGACGAGGGTGGCCGGCAGGCGCAGGCCCGTGGCGGTGGAGAGCCGGTTGCGCA
>NZ_JBSFWU010000070.1:0-41726 GCF_053594995.1 Streptomyces sp. NPDC002536 | reverse complement strand
TTGGTTTTCAGTAGTTTGATATTCATATCTCGAAGTTCCCCGCGCCCCTTACGGGGCGCCCCCTAAAGGGGCGGCAGCCCCTACCGCCGCTGCCCGCACCCCGGGCAGAACGCCGCGCCGTCCGGCAGCGGCGTCCGGCACCCCGCGCACGCCGACTGCTGCGCCAGTTCGTGGCCGCAGCCCATGCAGAACCGGCCGCCCTGCGTCTCGGTGCGGCACTGCGGGCACACCAGCTGCCGGGGCGTCTGCGCGTCGTACTCCTGGCCGCGCCGCTGCCCTTCGTCGTAGGCGCGCTGCGACACCATGTCGTTGAGCCCGCGCTGCTGCGCCGCCATCATCTCGCCCGCGGTGTCGGGCGCGCAGTGGAGGCAGAGCCCCTGCTCGGTGTTCCAGCAGCGCCCGCACACGTACGAGGCGCAGCGCGCGCAGCGGTTGAAGTGTCCCTCGGCCCCGGTGATGGCACGCTGGAACGCGGCGTCGCGCGACTTGCCCCAGCCGGAGCCCGCCAGCCCGTCGGCGGCGGTGGACACCTCGCTCACCACGGACCCGAGCAGGCCGGATGCCGCCCCGACCCCCTTGCTCAGCCAGCCGGCCAGCCGCCCGCCCCGGTAGGGCTCGAAGGACGAGCGCCAGGTGTCCTGGCAGCGCGAGCAGTAGAACTCGAACTGGAAGCCCGCCTCGGTGCCGTACTGATGGCACATGTCGTGGTAGTTGCTGGCAAAGTAGATCTCGGTGCCGGTCACCGCATGCTCCCCCGTGTGTCGGTCCTGCGCTTCCCAGCGGACGACGCCTGTGCGGCGTGGCCGGTTCTGGGTGAGCGAAGTGTGCCACAGGCCTGGCGGCGGCCCGGGGTGGTGTGTCGGCTGCAGGCCGTCGGTGGCTGATCGCGCCCACGCGGCGGAGCCGCATATCGACACTGCCCCGCGCCCCTTACGGGGCGCACCGCGCTAAGCCACCCGCCGGTCCAGCCGCAGTCGCAGCCGCCGCGGGCGGTGGAAGGCCGACAGGGGTGCGGGACGGGTGTCCGCGCCGGGCATGCTGCGCACGGTCCGGGTGCCGGCGATCGTGGCGAGCACCAGCACGCACTCGGCCATGCCGTAGTCGTCGCCGATGCATTTGCGCGCCCCTGCGCCGAACCCGAGGAAGGCGCCGCGCGGCAGGGCGGCGGCCCGGTCGTCCAGCCAGCGGTCCGGGTCGAAGTCCAGGGGACGGTCGTACGCCCCGGTGCGGCGGTGCACGGTGGTGGGGGCGATGACGATCGTGGTGTCCGGGGGCAGCTGCCGCCCGGCGAGCTCCGTTTCCGTCGAGGTGACGCGGGTGAACAGCCAGCCGGGCGGATGGAGGCGGACCGTCTCATTGACGACGCGTGCGGCGAAGGGGAGTTGCGCGATGTCGTCCCAGCGGGCCGGCTGCCCGCCGAGAACGGCATCGGCCTCGGCCTGGAGCTTCCGCTCCTGCTCCGGGTGGCCGGCGAGGAGTTGGAGCGCCCAGGTGAGGGTGGCGGCGACGGTCTCGGTCCCGGCGGCCAGCACGGTCACGACCTGGTCGTGGATCTCGGCGTCGGTGAGTCCGCTGTCGCCGCTCTCCCTGTGGGACGCGAAGAGGACGGACAGCAGATCCCCGCGGTCTTTTCCGTCGCGCCGGTAGGCGGCGACGATCCCTTCGACGGTGTCGTGCAGGTGCCGGAGCGCCCGCCGGTGACGGAGGTTGGAGGGGAGCGGCAGGCGGCGCACGGCCGGCGGCATGAACATCTGCCGGAAGAACCCGCTGAAGGCCGTCTCGAAGGACTGCCGGATCTCCCCGACGACGCCCTCGTCCACGTGCGCGGCGAAGAGGGTACGGGTCACCGTGCGCAGTGCGAGGGCGTACAGCACGGGGTACGCGTCGATGACCTCGCTGTCCCCCCAGGAGTCGGTGAGTTCGGCCGTCTCGTGCTCCATCACCGCCGCGTACGCCTTCAACTGGTCCTGGTGGAACGCGGGTTGCATGAGCCGCCGCTGCCTGCGGTGGTCCCGGTGCGGGCAGGTGGCCACGCCGTTGCCCGCCATGGTCCGGGCCCGGTCGTAGTACGCGCCGCCCTTGTCGAAGGTGCGGTCGTCGGTCAGGACGTGCCGCAGGAGCTCGGGATGGCAGGGCACGTAGGCCCGTTCGCGGCCGAGCCCGATCTCCACCAGGTCGCCGTGCGCCGGGAGGGAGGCGAGGAAGGCGGTGGGGTCGCGCAGCAGCGGCCACATGTGGCCGAGGCCGGGGAGCGCTCCGGGGGCGGTGCCGGTGGTGAAGGTGCTCATAACGCTTCTTTCTGTCGCGGGGTCACGGGGCTGCTTGCCGATGCCGGTAACGTGCGCAGTGCGCCGACCAGTCGAGGTTGGCGCGCATCCATGCCCTCATGCCGTCGGTGAACGAGGCCAGGGCCGTCAGGTCCCGCTCGGTGAGCCCCGGCCAGCTGCTGCACATGCGCTGCAGTTCACGCTCGTGCGCGTGGAAGGCGTGGACGTCGGCGGCCACTTTGGCGTAGACGCGGTTCACCGCCTCCTGCAGGGTGAGCCCGAACTGCCGTTGCAGCACGAGCACTCCGTTGACGCTCTCGCGGAGGTGCAGTTCCTTCTCCAGCGAGACCACGTCGTTCACCCACACCACGACGTCGGTGGCCCTGGTGAACATGCCGCGCAGCTGGTCGGTCTCGTGCAGCAGCGGGGGAACCTCCCTCCCGGTGGCGAATTCGAGGAGGTCGAGGCAGGCGGTGACGGACCCGGAGGCGCGGCGCAGTTGGACGTACTCGCGGAGTGCGGGGGTGCGCCGGTGCCGCCGGTACAGGGCCTCGTAGCGGAATGCGGTGAGGAAATGCATGGTGTGGGTGAGGAACCGCATGCGCCACCACCGGCTCTGGGCGCGGGCGATGTGCTGCCAGACGTGGGCCAGGTGCCGGACGAGGGGCGGCCCGTCGGGGGCGGGGCCGGGTTCCAGGACGAGCGTGCCGAGCAGCCGCGAGGCGACGCCGGCGTCGGCCGTCCCGTCGGGGTCGTGGAGGTCGTCGACGAGGAAGAGCCAGGCGAACCAGCCGGCCAGGTCGGCCGCCCGGTCCTGGCGCAGGCCGGGGTAGGCGCGGGCGATGAGCTCCCCGGCGAGCGTGGCCGACAGGCGGTCGCGCGCGGCGGGGCCGTCGGCCCAGGCCATGACCGCGTCGTCGAGTTCGCGTATCCGGGCGGGGGCCGGGGTGCAGGCGGGCAGCCGGTACAGGAGGTGGCCGGCGGGAGGGAAGGCCTTCATGCCGCCGTCCCCCCGGTGCGGGCACGGGCGGGCCGCAGGGCCGGGCCGAGGAGGGTGGCGGGGGACGCCGTCAGGTGCTGGACGCCGAGAAACCGCCGGTACAGGTCCGGGTCGTCCGGGATGCGGCGCAGGAGCCGGTGCAGGAGCCGGCGGGCGAGGGCGGCCGGGAGCGGGGTGCGTCCCGGCTGCCAGCCCAGGTCCAGGCTCGCCGCCATGAGCCAGGGCAGGGCGAGCGTCCGGCCCGCCCGCCGCTGGAAACGGCGGCAGGCGCGGGGGAGCGCGGTGGTGTCGTCGAGCGTCCGGCCGAGGAGGACGGCCTGCAGGGCGGCGACGGTCATGCCGTGCCCGTAGAGCGGGTTGAGCGAGCAGAGCGCGTCGCCGAGCACGACGAGACCGGCCGGCCGGGGGCGCAGCCGGTCGTAGCGGTGCCATGTGCTGCCGAGCCCGGCGTAGCGGTAGGCGGGGCCGAGCGGTGCGGCGGTCCCGGTGATCTCGTGGACGTACGGGTTCGCGAGGCCGGCCGCGTAGGCGGCGAAGCCGTCGGGGTCGGTGGGGGCCGTCCGGCCGTCGGCCCCCAGCAGGCAGACGAGCCAGCGGCCGTCCTCGATGGCGACCACGGCGCCGCCGCGGTCGGCGTCGGGCGCGAGGGTGACCTGCAGGGAGGCCTGCCAGGCGGGGTCGGCGGAGGCGCCGCGCTCGTAGATGCGGGAGACGTACGACAACCTGCCGTCGACGTGCCGGACTTCGGGCGCGCCGAGCCCGGCCTCGGTCAGCCAGTCGGGCAGCCGGGAGTGCCGTCCGGCGGCGATGACGACGAGGTCGGCTTCGACCGTCCCGTGCCGCTGCCCCTCGGCCTGTACCCCGACGACCCGTTCACGGCGGGCGTCGAGGGCGAGTCCCGTGACCCGGGTGCCGTCGAGCAGGGTCACCGCCGGGTCCTCCAGCACGCGGCGGCGGATGCAGGCTTCGAGGAGCGGACGGCTGAAGGTCTGCAGGACGATCCCGGTCGGCACCCGCGGCGACCAGCCCGTCGGGTACAGCATCGGGAACCGCCCGAAGTCGGAGACGGGGGCGCCCCTGTCGGTCAGTTCGTCCTGCAGCCCGGGGAAGAGCTCTTCGAGGATGCGCGCGCCGCGGGCCAGCAGCGCATGGGGGTGACGGCTCTGCGGGGTGCCTCTGCGGTGACCCGGATCCGGGCCCAGGCCGTCCTGTTCGACGACGGTCACTCGGGCACACCGCTCGGCCAGCACCCGGGCCGTGACGAGCCCTGCGTACCCGCCGCCGACAACCACCGCACGTATGTCCACGAGCCGCCCTTCCGCGCCGGTCCGCGCCGGTTCCGCTCAGTGCGTTCCAGGGAACCGGCCCGGCGACGGCGCGTTCAACTGCGCCCGGGGGGCGCGCTGTTGGGTACGGGGCGTACGAAGAGCGTCAGGGAGTGCAACAGGAGGGCGGCGGCCAGGAACGTCCAGCCGACCAGGTGCGCCAGGGTCGCCGCCGCTCCTCCGGGGGAGAGGCGGAGCCCGAAGGCCGCGATCAGGCACAGCGGGAAGGAGGCCACTGCTGCTCCCCATTTCCTGTCCCGGGCCAGGGCCCAGGTGCCCCAGAGGCTGAACAGGCCGAGGGTTCCGAGGACGAGGACGAGGAGGATCGCGAGGACGAATCCGTAATAGAGGGAGCCCACGATCAGGCAGCCGAACAGGGATGTCGAGATGCACCCCGTGAGCGCCGCACGGCGCAGGCGGTTGTGCCGGGCAAGGATCCTGTTTCCCAGCCACCAGGAGAATGCGGCCGGGAAGACGCCGATGGTGGAGGCGAGGACCGCCTGCCCGGCGGGCAGACCGGACGGCAGGGCCACGGCGAGCGGAAAGAGCAGGGGCGGAAGTGCCAGGAGCAGCCCCGGCGGAGCGGGTCGTCGCACCATGGCCCGCATTCTCCCTTCCGGGAACGGCGAAAGGCCCCGGCAGGGCCCGCGGGCGCGGATCCTGCCGGGGCCGGGAATCACTCGGCGTGGCTCCCGTCGTCGCAGAACATCGGGACGTTGGGGGTGCCGCCGGGGAAGCCGGACGGTACCGCCTTGAGGCTCCACGGATTTCCTCCGTTGCCCCGGATCTCGGTTCCGCACGACCCGTAGCCGGTGTGGTGGTCGTCGCCGAGCGGCATGTTGGAGAACGACCTGAAGTCACCGTGCTGCACGGGACCGTTCGTCGGCTTCCCGGTCTCGTCGACCATGTGGCCGTCGAGGTAGAGGTACAGGTTGGGCATGTAGCTCTGGTACACGAGCCCCGTCGACGGGGTGTCGTCGATGTTCGCCGCAGCCGTGGGCTTGACGGTTCCGCCCGCGCAGAAGGCCATGCTGACGTTCTGCCAGATCGGGGGCGCCATGTTGAACAGCGAGCCCTGGGGGTTGCCACCGCCGTCGAGCGCAGGCTTGCGGAAGAACAGGCTGTAGATGTCGCCTGCCGTGTCCGCCACCTCGACCGGGATGGACCGCTGGTCGGCCAGGCTCTTCAGCTTGTTCACCCAGGCGCCGATGTTGGCGTCGGTGCTGGGCGCTTCGTCGAGCGGGCGGTAGCCGATGCTGCCGCCGCTCACGTACTTGGTCGTCACACACGTACCGCTGGAGTCGATGCTGGTCGGCTTCTGGCCCGAACGGTAGGCCTGTCCGGGGGTGATGCCCGTCTCCAGCGGGTTCGCCACATGGGTCGTCTGACCGGTGACGTTGCCGTCCTTGGCGTCGAACGACAGGTCGGGCAGGGTGACGCCGAGAGAGCCGTAGTCCTTGACCGTCGCCTGGATGAAGTTGCGGGCGAACGGGGCGATCTCGGTGTTGCCGGTCCGGCCCGAGTCCACCACTTCCTCGGACCCCGGGATGATCCTGCCGTCCGGGCCGACGACGTACGACGTGTCGATATGCGTCTTGATCTTGTAGGAGCGGTCGTCGTCGAACGTGTGCGCATCGATCGTCGCCGGTGGCGCGGGAATCGCGAATCCCAGCCAGTCGGCCTGGGAGGGGTGACTGTTCGGGTCGGTCCCGGCCGCGTCGACGTCGGCCTGCCAGGACTTCACGGCGGAGGAGACATTGCCGCCGAGGCAGAGGTCGTTGTAGGCACCGCTGTTGCAGACCTGGAAGTTGGACAGGCCGACCAGCCTTCCACTGCCGTCGAAGGTCGTGCCGCCGGCCGTGCGCGAGTGCGCCCAGTCGTAGATGGTCCGACGCGTCCGCATGGGCGTCTTCATCAGCCAGGGCGTGTCGGTGTCCAGGTTCTGGTTGCTCTCGAAGATCGCCGCCGCGTCGAAGGCGTGGTGCTCGTACGTCCCCTCCACCGGCACGAACGCGAGCGCGTCGTACGCCACGTCCAGCTCGCCGGAGGTGGAGTCGCCGGTGACGTTGGAGAGGGAGACCTTGGCGTTGGAGCCCAGCTGGAAGTAGCCGATGGTCAGCCAGTCGTTGTTGGCCCTGGACTGGTCGACGACCCGCTCGCGGACCTTGCCGTCCTTGGTCGTGATCTCGTAGTGGGCGCTCTTGGTGGTGTGCGAGGGGGAGGGGATGAACGCCTGCACCTTGTACACGTGATCGCTCAGGCTGGGCGTCCAGGTGCCCCTGGTCGTCAGGTAGTTGTCCCAGTTGTTGGGCTGCCGGGCGTGGGAGAACCAGTAGTGGCCGCCGAAGCCGCCGCCGATCTGGTGGAGGTCCTCCTTGGCCTCGTAGTGGCCCTCGTCGTCCTTGCGGAACTCCCAGGAGAAGGAGCCGTTGCCGGACCCGTTCCGGGAGGCGCAGCGGTTCTGCGGCGCGCCGTCGGGCAGGTCGTCGACGAGAACCGTGCCGTTGGGCAGTGCACCGGAGTCGCACGGGCCGAGCTTCGGATGCGCGTCACCCGGCTCGCCGCGGACCGTCTTGTAGGTCAGGTACTCGTTGCCGCACTCGTGACCCTGGGACGAGGGGTCCATGGGGTTCGGCGCGGCGCCGCAGTTCTGCCAGGTGGCGTCGTGGTGGAACCAGTGGGTGTTGTAGCAGGCGACGGTGTGGCACACCGGGGGACCGGCCGGGTCGCAGCCGTTGCTGCTGTCGCAGAACGTGCCGAGCGGCGGCTTGATCGCGAACGAACGGAACGAGGGCGTCCGCCACCAGGCGGCCGAGAAGCCGTGCGTGTTGCCCTTGTTGACGTTGCCGTTGTCGTCGTACGAGCGACCGGCGTCGATGGGATACGCGCCCCAGCCCATCACCTTCTCCTCGTACGACCAGTTCTGCGGGTGCGCGGCATCCGCGTAGTGGTTGTTGTCGAGGAACGGGTTGCGGTCGGCAGGGTACTTGGGGTTGGCGGGGTTGTTGGCCCACCCCAGCCCCCAGGCGTCCGGCATGTCAGGGTTGCTGCCCCGCGCATTGAGGCCCGCGTTGTAGTTCCAGACGGCGGCGAACCAGTTCTCCGGATGGGCCGGGTCGTCGTCGTTGAGCTTGATCTGCGTGCCGGCGGTGTGCAGCTCGTTCCACTTGTCCTGGAGGATCCGCACCGAGTAGGCGATGCCGGTGGCGTAGTCCACGGCGACGGCCCGCTGCTGGTCCGGGGGCAGGAGCACCTCGTGCTCCTTGGGGTGCCCGGCGATGCGCATGCCGTCGGTGGCCTGACCGATGCCGTAACCGCAGTCGGCCTTCTCCCAGTTGACCTTCCAGACGCGCTTGGGGTCGTAACCCGTCGTGCCCTCGTAGATGTTGGTGCCGTAGAAGTTGCCGATCAGCGGGTTGCCGTATTCACCCGGCTCGGCGTGCGAGCTCGCCTGCCACAGGTTGGACTCCTGGGTCAGGATCCCCAGCATGACCTGTGCCGGTATCCGGCCGCCGGTGACGAGACCGTGCGGCGGGAACATGCCCTGCGGCGACCAGGCCGGCAGGCCCGAGTTGTGCCAGTTCGAGGGCCGGCTGATGTGGTCGGAGGTCAGCAGTCCCCGGACGGCCATGTCGGCCGCCCACTCCACCTGGCCGGGGTGCGGCTGGTAGACCTGCGTGTTCACGTCGTTGCGCGGCACCGAGCAGTAACGGTCGTCGTCCACCGGGTCGGTGGACGGGTCGCCCGTGGCCGCGGGCCGGGCCCCGGACGCCGCGAGTGCCTTCTTGACGGTGCTCTTCCCGCCCGCGATGAACGGGAGCAGCGGCGAGGGCTTTCCTCCGGTGTCGGCCTGGGCCGGGGTCTGCCGGGTGGCGACGGTGAAGGCCAGGGGCTTCTCGGTGTCCGTGACCGTCGCCTTGATCGCGACAGGCTCGGCGGCCCGGCTCGCGGCCCGCTGCAGCGGGGAGGCCACCTTGTCCGCGAGGTGCTGCGGGACGGCCTGGCCGATGGCCAGCTTGCCGTCCGTCGACAGTTCCGCCTGGGCGGGTGCCTCGGTGATGCGGTGCATGGTCCGGGGCAGGTCTGCGTGCGCCGTGGTCCGGCCGGTGACGAAGACCTTGCCGCCCGCCCCCTGCGCCAGGCCGACCTGGCCCATGCTGCCCTCGGTCAGGGTCTTGACGGTGCGGCCCCGGAGCTGCCGGACGCCGACCTTGCCGCCCTTGGCGGGCTCCAGGAAGGCGACGTTGCCGTCGGCGTCGGGGCGCAGCCGCGTGGCGGTGCCGTGCGTGGTGGCCACCACGTCCGCCTTCCCGGCCGGGCCGACCTTGATCAGGTGCGGCCCGGCGGCGGCTATGACGTCCTTGCCGACCGGGACCGCGGACGTGGCCTGGCCGTCGACCGTCCCCGTGGAGACGACCTTTCCGGCAGCGGCGTCGACGGTCTGCAACTGGGTCTGCTCGCTCGTGCCGTCGGCACTGGCCTGCGTGACCACTGCCGTCTCGCCCGCGCCGCAGCCGGGGTCGAAGTAGGCCAGGCTCGCGTTGACCGGCAGCTTGGTCACCTTCCCCGACTCCAGGTCCACGACCGCCGTGAAAGCGCCGCGGTCGAAGAGGTAGTCGCGGTTGGTGAACGCCCTCGGGGCGTAGACCACCACGGCCCGCTTGCCCGAGCCGGTCACACAGGCGTTGCCGATCCACTGGTCGGTCTCCAGGCCCGGCTCCGACAGCGTCGCCGCCGTGCGCCAGGTGTAGCCGGCACTGGCATCGGCGACCAGCACGTGGAAGCCGGTCGCGTCCCCGGCCGTCGTCCATGCGCGGTCGGCCGACTTCTTCCAGTCCTTGCCGAGGACGTCGGCCCGTTGTGCGGGAGCGACGGTGTCGGGCGCGGCAGGCGCGGGCGCCGGGGCAGGGGTCGGGGCGGCCTGCGCCGCAGCGCCCTGCAACAGCCCGGCAAGCGTGGCCAGGGCTGCTGCAGCGACCACGGGGACCCGTGCTCTTCTGCGAGGTCTCAAGGATGATCTCCGATGTTATTGATGAGGGGGTACGGCGCCCCGTCAGGGGCGCGAGGAACTGCGCGAGCAACCACAACCGACCCGCACTCGACAACGGCGCTAGCTACGGGAGTTGACCCGACCCGCCGCACGGACAACGTCATCGAGCGCCCGCCGATCGCCCGCCAGGGCGGCCTGGTTCTCCCGCACATACCGCCACTGCACCCGCACCTCCGCGTCGTGCCACACCTCGGCAACCCGATGGGCGTCCCGGCAGGCGAGATCGGCAAGCGCTGTCGAAATCTCCAGCGGAGAAACCCCCTTGGGGTCCGGCCGGAAGCGCGGGTCGTCGTTGGCGTCCATGGGCGCCGCGTACGTCATGCCCTTCGCCCGCATGCAGGCGGACCACTTGGCGAACACGTCCTTCACCCGTGGATCGTTCTGCGACTCCCCGTACGACGCATTGGTCAGCTTCTGCACGAGGGGCGAGACGCCGTGGGTCGCGCTGCCCAGGGTCCGCCGGGCTTCGCCGAAGCAGCCGCCGGGCGGCAGCTTCCGGCCCCCCAGCGTGCCGTTCCTGACCTCGGGGCTCGCCCGGTCCACCAGATCGGACGGCATGTCCGTGCCGCCCAGGGCGACCTGGGTGTCGACGGACGGGGAGGGCCTGGCGGTCTGGGCGTGTACGGCGGCGTCGTAGCGGGCCTGCTGCGCGGCGTCGGGCTGGTAGCCGCGCTTCGCGGTGAGCTCCGGGTCGTGGATGCCGTAACGCCAGTCGAGGAGGTTCCTGGGCCCGATCTGCGGCAGTTCGGGCTCGGGCTGCCAGTCGATCCCGAGCCCCTTCATGCACTGCCGGACCAGTCTGGTCTCGGCGGTGGCGATGCTCTTGTCCTGCTCCTTGGTCGGCCGGTACGCGAGCATCGGCAGGGTCCAGGAGGCGGGATCGGAAGCAGCACCGGCACGAGGAGAGGGGACGGACTGCGCCTGTGTGGCGGCCCTTCCCTGCGCACACCCCGCGAGGGCGACGGCGAGGGCGAGGAGGGCCGGAACGGCCCCTGCCCGACGGGCGTTTCGGTGGACACGTCGCATGCGTCGGTTACCAGCAGCGGGAGAAGTTGACGGACCGGTTGTTGTTCTTGGTCTGGTTCAAGTTGCCGCCGTTGCGGGCGGGGACGATGTCGCGGGGGCCCCGGTACCCGGCGCTGTAGTAGACGTTCGCGCAGTACCCGTCGTACCAGTTGTAGGCGGAGGCCGAGTTGTTCGCGACCTGCTGGCCGCCACCGTCGCCCGTGCCGTCGCAGAAGGTGAGCGCCGGGTGGCTGTTTCCCACACCGAAGTCGACGGACTTGAGGTCGTAGACGGGATGGCCCACGTTCACCCAAGCGCCCTTGTAATCAGCGTGATAGAAGAAGCGGAAACGGAATTCGTCCGAGTACTGCGCACACCGGTCCGGAGACTGGATGGTGGAGGCACCGTTCGAGTCCACTTCGGAGGTCGGATCCCCCTCGGCGTATGCGGGGGCGGCAAGGGACAACGCGGTGGCGGCCATTGCGCCGGCGAGGGCGGCGGCGAGGCGTCCGCGACGCCTGACGACCGTGGAGTTCACCAGGGTTTCCTTTCTGACTGCTCTTACCAGCAATGCCGGAAGTTGATGGAGCGGTTGTTGTTGTTCGTGCCTGTCAGGTTGGCGCCGCTGCGGCTGGAGATGTCGTCCTGCGCGCCCCGGTAGCCCTGGTTGTAGTAGACGGTTGCGCAGTAGCCCTCGAACCAGTTGTAGGCGGAGGCCGCATTGTTGGCGACCTGCTGCCCGGCGCCGTCACCGGTGCCCTCGCAGTACCGCAGTGGCGGATAGGTGTTTCCGGCGCCGACGCTGATGGACTTCAGGTCGTAAATGGGGTGGCCGACGAATACCGACGCACCCTTGTAGTCGGAGTGGTAATAGAAGGCGAAGCGGAACCGGTCCTGATGTCCGTCGCATCTGTCGGGCGACATGATGGTGTCGTCGCCGTTCGTGTCCACCACGTCTGTCGGGTCCCCTTCGGCGTACGCGGGAGCGGCGACGGAGAGCGTTGCGGCGGCCACCACGCCGGCGATGGCGGTGGCGAAGCGCTTGTTCATGGGCGTGGTTCCTCTCGGGAGCGGAGCTCACCGCACGCTAACCGCGTGACCAGCGGTTTCCGGTGTCCCGAGTGGCCCTTGGACGGCCCTGGGACGCGGTCGGGACGGCGGCGGACAACCGGCCCGCACCCCCGCGGCGTTGACAGGGATGTGGGATGCCCGTCACCAGCAGGGGCGGAAGTTGACGGACCGGTCGTTGTTCTTGGTGTTGGTCAGGTTGGCGCCGCTGCGGCTGAAGATGTCGTCCTGGGCGCCGCGGTAACCGTGGTTGTAGTAAACGGTTCCGCAGTAGGCGTTGAACCAGTTGTAGGCGGAGGCGGCGTTGTTGGCGACCTGCTGCCCCGCCCCGTCACCGGTGCCGCCGCAGAAATACAGGGCGGGGTAGCTGCCGTCGCCCTGGCCGATGGCCTTGAGGTCGTAGATGGGGTGACCCACGTTCACCCACGCGCCCTTGTAGTCGGAGTGGTAGTAGAAGCGGAAGCGGAAGTCCTCCGAATGCTCCGCGCACTTCTCCATCGACAGCACCGTCAGGTTGTTGTTGTAGGTCGACTCGCCCGTGGGGTCGCCCTCGGCGAATGCGGGGGAGGCGGCGACGGAGAGTGCGGCGGCGGCCACGGCGCCGGTGAGGACGGAGGCAAGTCGCGTGCGGCGCTTGACGGGTACGGAATTCATGCGAACGGTTCCTTTCCGGTGGAAGGTCACCGAACGCTAGCCCCGCAAAAGGGGGTTTCCCGTATCCCATGCGTCTCCGGGACATCCCCGGGCATCCCTGGGCCTCCCAGGACACCCGTTGCATACTCATGACGCTCCATCAGAACTACGACAGGGAACGAGGCAAGGGGGGTGTGCCGCATGCGCGGTGCAGAGCGGACCACGAGCAGGAGACGGACCACGGGTGAGTGCCCGTCCCCGCGGGACCGGCTCCTGGCGGAGATGCGGCGGATCAAGTCGGCCTCGAATCTCAGCTACGGGCGTCTCGCCGCCAGGACCAACTACAGCAGCTCGTCCTGGGAACGGTTCCTCAACGGCAAGCAGCTGCCGACCGAGGTCGCCGTCGAACAGCTCGCCACCGTTGCGGGAGAGGACCCCGCCGTGCTGCGGGAACTCTGGGAACGCGCCACGACGGAGTCCGCCCCGACGCCTTGCCCGGAAGGGCGGATTCCGGCGAACCGGCCGCGCCTGCCGGTCCCTTGGCGTCGTCGCCTGACGGCTCTGGGGTACGTCGCGCTGGGCGCTGCGGCCGGCAGCGTCGTCACGCTCGTCCTCGCGGACGGCGAGGCCGGGCGGCACACCACGGCGGCGCCTGCCCCGGCCGTCGGTGCCGTCAAGGTCGGGTGCACGGGCGAACTGTGCCTCTCTCACGAACCGCAGGCCATGGACTGCCACTGGGACGGCCAGACCGTCCGTCAGACCTGGCTGCGCGGGCTTCAGATCCAACTGCGGTACAGCGCAGCCTGCCACGCGGTCTGGGGGCGCATCGAGAACGGGACCGTCGGCGACAGCGTCGAGATCAAGGACAAGCGGGGCCGGAACGAGGAGGCCCGGATCAGGGTGGGGACGGACACCTACACCCGCATGCTGTCCGTCACCTCCGAGGCGCCGCCGGACACGGTGACCATCTGCGGCGTCATCCCCAGCGAGCACCAGGAGGAGTGCTCGCCGGTCGCCGCACCCGCCCCGTGAGGGGCGTGCAACTGCGCGGAAACCGCGGGGAGTGTATGGACTGTTGAACATTCCGGCAAGAGGCGCGGAGGCGGAACTAGGGCACTTATCAGGGAATTGCACGGCTATTGAATGATTGTTCGGAACACCTCTAGGGTCCCGTCCACAGCCGGCCGGTCGAGCGGACCGGCCCATCGGCAACAGGAGGAGTTCCCATGGAAAACCTGTTTGAGCTGGATGTGGAAGAAATCGCCGTTCCCTCCTTCGAGGAGACGGGCGCGGCGGACGCCCTCGGCTTCATCACGCACGGCGGTCCGATCACCGGTCGCATCTGCAACCCGGAGACGGGCTGCATCTGTTAGTCGATGACCGCGGCGCCGGCGGGGCCCCGAACCCGCCGGCGCCGGATCGGACCGTAGGTGGAGGAAAGGGCGTTGACGGTGCATCAGGAAAGACCCGGCGGCGACGGCAGGAGCACGGACCCCGCTCCCGCGGCGTTCGGCTGCGCCGACCTCGTCCTGCTCCGGGCGGCGGTGCGGCCGCCGGGGCCGGAACCCGCCGGACACCCCTTAGCCGTTCTCGAACAGGCCGCAGCCGACGCCCTCTTGCGGGAGGCGGTCGCCCTCTCCAGTCCCTCCCTCTCGGCCGTCCTCGACGCCGTGGCCGAGGGCCGCCGGACCCTGCGCGCCAAGGAGATCCGCCGTGCCGCCCGCGCAGTGACGCGCTACCGGCTGCGGATGAGCGGCCGGGCCACCCCCTTCGGCCTGCTGGCGGGCGTGAGCGCCGCCGGCTTCGCGCCCGGCCCCGGCGCCCGCTGGGGCGACGGCCACACCAAGCACGTACGGGCGGACATGGGCTGGGTGTCCGGCGTCGTCGACCGCCTGGAACGCGACCCTGCCGTACTCGCCCGGCTCCGCGTCACCGCGAACGACCTGTGCACGGTCCGCGGCGACCGGCTCGTCCTGCCCTTCGTCCCCGGGGCGGAGCAGGGACAGCCCCTCCAGGAAGTGACGGTGCGCCACACCGAGGCCGTACGCCGCACCGTCGAACTCACCGCCGTTCCGCTGGCCTGGGCCGAGTTGCCGGCCCTGCTGCGTGACACCTACCCCGACGCACCCGCGGCGGCGGTGGAGCGGATGCTCGCCGAACTCGTCCGCCGCGGCATGCTGCTCACGGAGCTCCGCCCGCCGCTGGACGGCACCGACCCGCTCGACCACGTCCTCGGTCTGCTCGCCGGCCACGAGGACGCACTGTCCACCGACAGCCGCCGCATCGTCGCCGAACTCACCGCAATCCGGAGCGCCCTGACCGGCTACGCGGCCCTGCCCCCGGGACAGGGCCGGGCGGAACTGACCGCCGCGACCGCACGCATGCAGCGGCTCCAGCCGGGCGAGCGCACGGTGCAGGTGGACCTCGCCCTGGACGCACAGGTCGGCCTGCCCGAGTCGGTACGGGCCGAAGCCGAGAGCGCCGGGCGGACGCTGGCCGCGCTGGCCGCCGGCCGCCCCGGGCCCCACCACCTGCGCGCCTTCCACGCGGACTTCCTGGAGCGGTACGGCGCCGACCGGGCCGTTCCCCTGCTCGAACTCCTCGATCCCGAGCGGGGCCTGGGCCTCCCGGCCGGCTACGGTCCGGGGCCGGCGACGGGTCCCGCCCACGCCGGAGGCACGGACGCGCGCGACCGGCTGCTGCTCGCCCTGGCCCAGGAGACGACGATGGCGGGCGAGCACGAACTCGTCCTGGACGACACGCTGCTGACCGCCCTGAGCGCGGCCGGCACCTCCGCCGCCACGGACCCCGACCCCGGGCCGCCCCCGTCCTTCGACCTCCTCGCCGAACTGCTGGCCGACTCCGTCGACGCCATGGCGGCCGGGGACTTCCGCCTGGTCGTCGGCGGCGTGTCCCCGGTCGCGGGAGCGGTCGCCGGACGGTTCGGCCACCTCCTCGGCGACGCCGCCGAGGACATCGGCGCCGTCGTACGCTCCGTCCCCACCCGCAACCCGCAGGCGATACGCGCCCAGTTGACCTTCCGCACCCGTACGGGCAAGGCCGCGAACGTCTCCACCGTCCCGCAGTGGCTCGACCACACCATCAGCGTCTCCGCGTTCGCCGACCGGTCCGCGCCGCACACCCTCGCCCTCGCCGACCTCGCGGTCGTCGCCGACCCCCGGCGGCTCGCGCTCGTGTCGGTCACCCTGGGCCGCGAGATCGTCCCCACCCTGCCCAGCATGCTCCTGCCCCGCGGCAACGCCCCCGACCTCGCCCGCTTCCTGGAGGAGATCGCCCGCAGCGGGGACGGCGCGTGGCCCGGCTGGGACTGGGGCGCCGCGGACGCCCTGCCCTGCCTCCCGCGCGTCCGCTACGGCCGGACGGTCCTGGCCGCGGCCCGCTGGCGCCCCGCCGACCCCGCCCTGTACGACCCCGCCACCGGACCCGGGGAATGGCAGCGGCGCTTCACCCGCTGGCGGACGAGGGCGGGAGTGCCCCGGCACGTCGCCTCCGTGTTCGCCGACCACCGCATCCCCCTCGACCTGGACGACCCCGCACAGCGGGAACTCCTGCGCCACGAATGGCAGCGCCGCCCGGGCGCGTACCTCCAGGAGCCGCCCGCCGGGGGCGCCTACGGCAACGGCTGGGCCGGGGGCCGGGCCACCGAGATCGCCTTCCCGCTCGTACGGACCACCGCCGGTACCACCGTGCCCCCGGCCTTCGGCCCGGCCCGCCCGCGCACCGTGCACGGCCCCGGATCGTCGTGGCTGTACGCCAAGCTCTACTGCTCCCCGGAGCGCCAGGACATCTTGCTCGCCCGGCAGTTGCCGGAGTTGCTGGAACTGCTGGAGCGGTTGCCCGAGGGCATCGACCGGTGGTTCTTCCTCCGCTACCGCGACCCCGCGCCGCACCTGCGACTCCGCTTCCACGGCACCGGTCTGCTGCCGCGGCTGGGGGAGTGGCACCAGGAGCTCCGACGGCAGGGCCTGTGCGGTCGCATGGTCATCGACGGCTACGAGCCCGAGTGGGAGAGGTACGGCGGACCCGAGGCCATGGCCGCCGCCGAGGCGGCCTTCGAGGCCGACAGCCGCGCCTGCCTGGAACAGCTGGCTCTCACCCGCGCCGGCACCCTGACCCTGGACCCGCGCGTCCTGGCGGCAGCGAACTACGTGGACCTCGTACACCGCTTCCACGCCGAGGCGGGCGACGGCCGGAAGGCAGCTCTCCGACTTCTCGACGGCGAAGGTCCCGAGGGACACCGCGCCGCCCCCGTGCCCCTCCGGCGCGAGGCCCGCCGGATCATCGACCCCGACGGCGACTGGGGCGAACTCGGCCGCCTCCCCGGCGGAGCCGGACTGCTGCGCATCTGGGACCGCCGCGGACCCGCCGTCGCCGCCTACGGTGCACGGCTGCGCGGGCTCGGCGCCGCGGCGTGGGGCAGCGAGGGGACGGCCGTCGCGGCACTGCTGCACATGCACCACAACCGCCTGGCGGGCACGGTGCGCAGGGCCGAGGAGGAGTCGCTCGCCCTGGCGCGTACGGCAGTTCGCGCCCACATCGACCGGGAGCGGACACGAACGTGAACCGACAACAGCGCGCGGCAGCCGCCCTGTGTGCGGACATCGCCCGACGTCTCACAGACCCCGACAGGGTCCGCGAGCAACTGCCGGAACCGCCGGACTCCGCGCACGCCCTGACCCTGAGCGACGGCCTGCCGGGCATCGCCCTGCTCCACCTCGAACTCGGCGCCGGCGGCGACGCGGACGCCCAGCGCACCGCCCACCGCTGGCTGAGCGAGGCCGTCACCCGCGCCCGCACCGCCCCTCACGACACCCCGGGCCTCTACCGGGGCGTCCCCGCCCTGTCGTTCGCCCTGACCCGGGCCGCCCTGATCGCCGGCCGCCCCCTCAAGGCCGCCGACCGACTCGCCGACCAGGTCCGCACGTTCGCCCGTGCCCTCGCCGCCTGGGAACGGCGCCGCCGCCCGCAGGACGGCGTGTGCGTGACCATCGGCACCTACGACGCCATCTCCGGCCTGGCGGGCCTCGGCGCCCACCTCCTCGACGACCCCGGCCGGCCGGACGCGCTCACCGAGGTCCTGACCGCGCTCACCGGACTGACCGGGCCGCTGCACCTCGACGGCCACGTCCTGCCCGGCTGGTGGACCGCACAACTCCGCACGGGCCTCGCCCCGGCGACCCCGGAGACCGGCCACGCCAACGTGGGCCTGGCCCACGGCATCCCCGGCCCGCTGGCCCTGCTCGCCCTGGCGAGGGAGGCGGGGGTGACCGTGGCCGGGCAGGACGAGGCCATCCGCGGCATGGCCGAATGGCTGCTGTCCGTCCGGCAGTTCGCCGCCGACGGCCCGTGGTGGCCCCGCACCATGGTCCTCGGCGAGGACGGTGCCGTCGTCGCCAAGGACACGACACCGGGCAGGCCGTCGTGGTGCTACGGCACAGCCGGCATCGCGCGGGCCCTGTACCTGGCGGGACGCGCGCTGGACGTCCCCGAGTGGCGCGACATGGCCGTGACCGCCTTACGGGCTGCGCTGGCGGACGCAGGGCGAGCCCACGAGACCCGGGCCGCCGGCCGCTTGGAGGACGCGGGGCTGTGCCACGGCTGGAGCGGCCTGCTCCAGGCCACGTGGCGCATGGCGAACGACACCGGCGACGCGACCTTGCGCGCGGCGCTGCCCTGGCTGGCCGACCGCATCCTGGAACTGGCGGCGCCCGAGGCCCCGTTCGGCCTGATCCCGCCGGCCCCGGACGGCAACATCACCAGCGCCCCGGCGGGCTTCCTGACGGGCGCGGCGGGCACGGCCCTGGCCCTCCAGACCTTCGCGACGGATGCGGCGCCGGTGACGGGGTGGGACCGGGGGTTGTTGCTGGGCTAGGCGGTGTCTGGCGGGTCGGCACGGGCCCCGTGATGCTCCCCCGGCCAGCGCTGGGAGGTACCCGAGCGCCAGGCACGGCACTTGGCGAAGGAGGCCGCTATCGTGTCCTGCGCCAGGCACCATGTGCTGACGGGCTTCCCGTTCTGGGATGTGAGCGACTCCGACAGCGGAAACCCTGAATTTTCGGACGCAGGACCGAGGGTTTCCGCTGCCGGAGGCGGTTGTTCCGGGACGATACTCCTCCAACACCGGACGCCGCGGGGCCCGCACTGGCCCATCGGACACGCCCTAGCCGCGGGGCGGGTCGGCAGGCGTCTGTCGATGGCTGCGCCGGACGCTGACCGTGTCCTCGGCGTCGAGCCGCAGCGGCTGGCCGTCCTCGAACTCCATGACGACGTCATCACGGCCATCGGGCTGCCGTTCGGTGCGGATGGCAGTTACTCGGAGCGGATCTCCGAGGCCGATCACCAGGTCTCCGTTCTCGACCATGTAGGCGAGCAGGCGCATCAGTTACACCCTCCGCGTACGCTTCCGAAAGGCTGAGCGAGCTCGATCTCGCCTGGAGCCACTTCCCATTCGCGTCCGCCGTTGAGGGGGCGCAACTGATAGTTCGGCCCCTCCCTGCCCATCACCCGTCCCACCCTGTCCCGGACGGTATCGCGTGCCACGCTGCCGATCGGGAGATTGAGAGGGGAGGAGGCTCCTGACATGGCCTGGCTGTCAGCGGCGGCGGTTGTGCTGTTCGTCCTCGAGCGCATGCGAGCTCCCGGTGTCGTTCGGATGGTCGGGCAGGCCACTGACCGTAGGTCCCATGCGTTCGCACGAGCGACGCCGCTGTGATGCATCTTCGATGCAACTTCCGCTTGCAGATGCAGTACCTGGTGCATGCGCTCCATCAGTGGTCGGGAACGGCGCTACGGTCGGCTCCGGCACAGTGCTGATGAATGGAGCCTGCGAGCCCGATGGCCGAGACGAAGATCCCGAACGTGAAGATCCGGGCTGTACGCGAAGAACGCTTCCAGATGAGTCGTCCCGAGTTCGCCGAACTGATCAACAGAGAGGCAGGGAAAGCTGGCGAGAACACCGGGTGCACGGCCCGGGTGGTCGCCACCTGGGAGGACGGAGACGTGTCGTGTCCGCGCCCTGTGTACCGACGGGTCCTGTCCGCGTTGGCCGGCGAGAGCATGGAGGCGCTCGGCTTCACCTGCCACTCTTCCGCTCGGCGTCTGCCCGGGCGTACGGTCGTCACGCTGGATCAACTCGACGACCCGGAGCAGGCAGTGGACCGGCGGCACTTCGTCACTGGGCTCGCCGCGCTGGGGTTCTGCCCGGAACGCGGTACGCCCCGCAGGATCGGAACCGCAGAGGTGAGGACCGTCCGCAAGACAGTGCGCCAGCTCAAGCAGCTCGACGAACGCATGGGTGGCGACAACCTCAGCCTTGATGCTCAGCGTGCTCTTGGCGCGCTGAACCGGCTTATCAACACGGCGCGCTATACGGAGGCGACGGGCAGGCATCTGCGGTCTGCTTGCGGAGACTTGGCGGTCTTGACGGGGTGGCTGGCCTACGACGCAGATCGCCCAGTGGACGCATGGGGTTTCTACAATCAGTCGCTGTACCAGGCGCGCATGGCCGAAGACCCGGAGGTCGAGGTTCATGCCTACGCACAGATGTCCATGGCAGCCGCCCGCAACGGCATGCCCCGCGATGCAGCGGAATTGGCTCGGATGGGGCAGCGCATCAGCGCCCGGCACGTCCCGCCCAGACTGATGTCCTTGCTTGCCCTGCGTGAGGCCTGTGGATGGTCTCTCCTCGGGGACGCGAAGGAGTGCCACGCTGCGCTTTCCCGCGCCTACAAGGTGTTCGATCATGGAACGTCGAACGAAGACCCCAAGTGGATCGACTTCTACTCGTCGGCCGAGCTGGACGGTCTCGCTGCCACGTGCCATGCCGACCTCGGCGAGACCGGGATTGCTCAGAGGCTCACCGAGAAGGCGTTGACGACCATGGACCACCGGTACGGTCGCAACAGGGCTTGGTACTCCGTCGTCCTTGCCGAAGTGCACCTGCAGAAGGGTGAGGTGGACGACGCGTGCCATGTGGCCCATGACGCCCTGCCGCTGCTGGCCCAGGTCTCGTCGACCCGCACCACCGCCCGCCTCGACGCCTTTAGAAGAGGAGTGGAACGGCGCCAGGATTCCCCGGTGGTCCGGGATTTCCTGGACAGATCGAGAGCTCTCGTCGCGTAGGTGCACAGTGGGAGGACAAGCATGGCTGACCTGGACCTGAACAGGTTGAACGGCGAGGAGGCCGACGAACGGCGCGAGGCTTTGGCGGACGTGTACGAGGAGGCATACGCGGAGAAGCTGGACGGCGCCTTTCGATCACGACCGGCTTTCTTGGACCGCCTCGCGGCATACGTGCAGCGTCCCGGATTCGAGTTGGTCACGGCACGGGAAGGCAACGAACTCGTCGGGTACGTCTTCGGGTTCGGGATCGCTCCGTCGGGAACCTGGTGGGGCGGATTCCGCGGGGAGGTCCCGTCTCATGTCTCGGTGCTGACCGGGCAGGGCAAGGTATTCGCGATCTCGGAGTTGATGGTCCGACCGCCATGGCGGCGCCGAGGAATTGCCCGCAGACTTCATGACGAGCTGCTGACGGGCCGCAGTGAGGATCTGGGAACGATCCTGGTGGACCCGAAGAACACCCCGGCCCGCTCGGCGTACTACGCGTGGGGCTGGGAGAAGCTCGGTGACATCCAGCCGTTCGACAACTCTCCCGTTTTCGAGTCACTGGTCAGGCAGCTCTGAAGCAGCCAAAAGCTATGACCACGGATGAGTTGATCACGCAAGCCACTTCCGGCGATGAGCGCGAGCGAGGCCCGGTCGTTGCCGTCCTCCCGGTCGGCAGCTTCGAGCAGCACGGTGACCACCTGCCACTGATCACCGACACCGCCATTGCTTGCCTGATCGCCCGGCGCCTGGCCGACGACCACGACTTGTTCCTGCTTCCGCCCATCACGATCTCCTGCTCGCACGAACACGCTCCGATGGCCGGAACGGTCAGCATCGGTGCCGGAACTCTCTACGCGATGGTCCACGACATATGGCGATCGCTCGAAGCCTCCGGTGTCCCCGGGCTGCTCATCGTCAACGGACATGGCGGCAACTATGTGCTGCAGAACGTCGTCCAGGAGATCAATGTCAGCGGCCCTCGTGTCGCCCTCTTCCCGGTCGGCCACGACCGTGCGAAAGCCCGTGCCGACGCCAAGTTGGAGAGCGGCGGAGCGGAGGACATGCACGGTGGCGAATTCGAAGTATCGCTGCTGCTGCACGCCGCGCCGCACTTGGTACGCAACGGCATCGAGGAGGACGACCACTCGGCTCCCAGCCGCCCGCACTTGCTGACAGTGGGCATGTCGGGCTACACGGCCAACGGCATCATCGGACGCCCGTCGCTCGCGACGGCCGCCAAGGGCAAGGCACTCCTGGACAGCCTCTCGGGGTCGGCGCGTGCACATCTGGACGTACTCGCTGCAGGCCAAGAGGGGATGACATGGCAGAGAACCCGGTGCCGCTGACGGACGAGCAGATCGCCGCACGGCTGCTGGACAGGCAAGGATGGCAGCGGGAGGGAGACGCCATCACTCGTGCATTCGGCATCCGTTACCACGGCGGCGTCGCAATGATCGTGCACGTGGCGGATACCGAACGGCTCATCGGCCACCACGCGGACATCGATCTCCGGTGGGACCACGTCCGGTTCTCCATCACGACCCACGACGCCGGGCACAAGTTGACCGAAGCCGACTTCGACCTCGCGGGCCGGATCGATGCCATCGCCGCTGCCCACGGGGCTGCTGCCCCTCGTCCCCGTAACGAGGCATAAAGGACGGCTCCATACAGTTGCAACCGTGAAGAACACGAAGCGCCGATGGCCCAAGCCGGACCCGGACAGCGGTGTCGAGGACGTGACGCTGCTCATCATGGAATGGCTCGGCGAGCAGGGCGTCGAGCCCATGCTCCGCGTCGACGTCGAGCGCATGCGCGAAGGCAAGCCGGCGTGGACCTTCGCCGCCGGTGGCGGGTCGTTGCCGCACGCCGTCCGGACCGATGGGGCCTCGGCCGGTGAGTGCATGGGCAGGGCGCTGCAGTGCCTGCGAGCAGCCGGGCTGGACGTCCCCTTCTGAGGCTCGGAGGCTCTGAGGGATCCGGGAAGGAATCCCCGCCCCCACCCCCCACGTTGCACTGAACGTGACCACTCCCACCCCTCCCGTCCCCGTCCCCCTCTCCGTCCTCGACCGTTCGCACACCCGGCAGGGCCGCCCGCCGGGCAAAGCGCTGCGCGACACCGTGCGGTTCGCGCAACAGGTCGAGGAGCTGGGGTACCGGCGGTTCTGGGTGGCCGAGCATCACGGCGTGCCCGGCGTCGCCGGGGCCGCGCCGACCGTGCTGGCGGCAGCGGTGGCCGCGGCGACGCGGCGGATCCGGGTCGGGACGGGCGGGGTGATGCTGCCCAATCACCGGCCCCTGGTGGTCGCGGAGCAGTTCGGCGTGCTCGAGTCGCTGTTCCCCGGGCGTATCGACATGGGCCTCGGTCGGTCCGTCGGGTTCACCGACGGGATCCGGCGGGCGCTGGGCACGGAGAAGGAGGCCATGGCCGACTTCGGCGCGCAACTGGCCGAGCTGGCCGAATGGTTCACCACGGGGGCCCGCGCCTACCCGCAGGTGCACGCCCACCCGGCCGAGGGCCTGAGCCTCCCCGCGTTCGTCCTGGCCAACGACGCCGGCGCGGAGGTCGCGGCGGCGGCCGGAGCGGCGCTGGTCATCGGCGGGCTGAAGGGCAAGGACGGGATGCGGGCCGCGATCGACCGGTACCGGGCGGCCTTCCGGCCGTCCCCCTGGTGGCAGGAGCCGTACGTCGTGGTCGCGGGGAACGTGGCCGTCGCCGCAACGGCCGACGAGGCGCAGCGGCTGCTGATACCGGAGGCGTGGGCGCTGGCCCGGTCCCGTACACGCGGCGTCTTCCCGCCGCTGCGGTCCGCCGAGGAGATCGCGACGCTGCCGATGACGGACCGGGAGCGCGAGTACTACGAGGCCGGGCTGCGCGGGCACATCCACGGCACGGAGGATCAGGTCGCGGCGGAACTGGCGGCGCTGGTCGGGCGTACGGGCGCGGACGAGGTGCTGGTGACGACCGGGTCGTACGATCGCGCCGCGCTGCTGGACTCCTACACCCGCCTGGCCCGGCTCACCGTGGCGGCAGGACGCGCGTGACGACCGACTCCACCAGCCGGTCGAGGTCGGGCTCGGGCAGCATGTCGGGCAGCGTGAGGTGTTCCAGGAGCACGCCCGTCATGGCGAGGTAGAGGACGAGGAAGGCGTCCTCGTCCCCGGGCAGCCCGGCGTCGAAGTGGAAGCGCACGGACTCGTCGTAGGCGGCGCGCACGGCGCGGTTGAGCTCGGCCTGGAGCGCCGGGCGGCGCGTGGCTTCGAGGCGGAGTTCCAGCATGGCCAGGTAGCCGGTCCGCTCGGCGGACATGCGCTGCACCAGCCACCGCATGAGCTCGGTGACCAGCTCGCGCGAGGGTTCCGGCCGCATGGCCCGGCCGACCTGTGCGGGGTCGGGGGTCATCCGTACGTGGATGCGGCCGGCGGTCTGCATCAGCAGATCGTCCCGGTCGGCGAAGTAGTTGGAGGCCGTGCCGACCGGCACGCCGGCCCGGGCGTCGACGGCGCGGAAGGTGAGTCCGCGCGCGCCCTCGTGCGCCAGCACTTCGATGGCGGCGTCGACGAGGGCCGTCCTGCGCTCCGGGTTCCTGGCCATGGGGACCTCCTCAGAAAACCTGCTTGCCTAACCACTACAGGTGAAGCACTATAGATGAAGTGGTTGTTGCCGGGAGACACCAGGACACCCGGACGCCCAACGGGAGGGGACCCTTTTGCGCAAGCTCACCTACTTCGTCGCCTGCACGATCGACGGCTTCATCGGCGACCCGGGCGGTGACGCGACGTCGATGTTCAAGTACGCCACCGCGGAGTTCCTGGAGTACCTCAAGACGGAGTACCCGGAGACCGTTTCCGTCGAGGGCCGCAAGCTCCTCGGCTTCGACGACGCGGAGAACCGGCACTTCGACACGGTCGTCCAGGGCCGGGCCAGCTACCAGTTGGCGCTGGACGCCGGTATCACCAGCCCGTATGCGCAGATGCGCGAGTACGTCGCCTCGCGCACCCTCACGGAATCGCCCGACCCGAACGTGGAGCTGATCTCCGACGACCTGCTCGGCAGGATCCGCGAACTCAAGGCCGAGGAGGGCGAGAAGAGCGGGTTGGGTATCTGGCTCTGCGGGGGATCGCAGCTGGCGGGCGAACTGCTGGACGAGATCGACGAGCTGGTCATCAAGACGTACCCGCAGGTGTACGGCTCCGGCATGCCGATGTTCGGCTCGGGCTTCTCGGTCACCGAGTTCACGCTGGAGTCGGTGCGGGCGTTCGAGAACGGCGTGATCGTCAGGACGTACAGCCGCGTGCGGTAACGGGCACCCTGCGGGGGTGCCCGTCATCACCGCCGTCTCCGCTCAGCAGTGGTTGGTGCCGTAGCAGAAGGCCGCCCACTTCACCGCGCCGTCCGGCCCGTACACCACCAGGTTGCCGTCCGCCTGGAGCTTCACCGTCGAACCCGCCGCGGGCGCGATTCCGCCCTCGCGGTTGTTGAGGTTGAGCGCCCAGTGCGCGGTGCCGTTGCCGTCGTAGACGACGAGGTTGCCGTCGCTCTGGAAGTCCAGGTGGGCACCGCCGATGTCGGACTGGCCGCTCCACCAGTCCCTGCGCGGGCCGTTGAGGTGCAGCAGCCCGTCCCTCTGCAGCGTCAGCGTGGTGCCGCCCGCGGTGACGGACGAACCGGCTTTCATCGTGAAGCCGGGCTTGAGGAGGACATCGCCGTTGCTCTGCGAACCGCCGACGGCCCGGTAGATGTTGACCGCCTCGTCACGGAAGGCAGCGGTTGCCGCCTGGTTCAGGTTGGAGCCGGAGTACGAGCCGATGTCGTACAGGCCGCCGCCGTTGCGGAAGGCGTCGGCATCGTAGACGCCGCCGCCGGATGCGCCGCCGGCGAGTTCGCTGTCGCCGTCGCAGGAGCTCTGCAGCAGGATCTGCGGAGGGTTCTCCGGACCCCAGTGGGCGGCCTGCTCGCACACGTGCAGCTGGTTGACGTCGCCGGGGATCCCGGCGATGGCGACGTTGGACGGCAGCGCCGCGTTGAAGGCGATGCCGGCGGATCCGACGACGTCCTGCACGTGCTTGCCGTTCTGGGGGTTGAGGGCGATGAAGGCGGTGTCGTCGTTCTGCTGGCCGTTCTCGGGAGTGATCGCGGCACCGCGCCAGGTGAACCAGCCGTAGGGGGCGTGCTCGCCGGTTGCGTCGACGTACCAGCCGGGGGCGAACCGGTAGTTGGCGCTCGGGTCGAGGGTGACGCCGTCGGAGAGGGTCTTCATGCAGTGGCGGGCGGTGGCCAGGGTGTCGTGGTTGTCGGACACGACGACGGTGGCGGTGCACAGGCCCATGTAGCCGGGGCCGTCGTCCCAGTTGAGGCGTCCGGTGAAGGCGCGGACGCCCTCGCGGAGGTCGGCGGCACCGCGGAGGGCGCTCCGCGTGGTCGTTGTTGTTGCTGCTGCCGTCGTCGTCGGCTTGGTGCCGGCGATCCTGACCGGCTCACCGCCGGCTCTGCTGCCGTCGGCCTCGGCTGCACGTCTTTCTTTGCCGGACTTGCTCCCGGCCTTCTTGTCGAGGGTGGGGGCGGAGGTCTTGTCGTGTGCGTGCTTCTCCCAGAACGAGCGGATCTGCGCGTCGGACCGGGCGGCGGACACGTACCCGTTGTGGTCTCCGGGGGAGGGGCTTGGCGAGGGAACGGTCGCCGCCAGGGCGGCGGTCGGCACCAGCAGACTGCCGGCGAGGGCGGCGGCCATGGCCGCGGCGCGCAGCGTGGGGCGAGCGAGTTGTGTGAGTCGCGTGAGGTGCTCGGTATGCATGTGGCATCCATCTCCGTGAGGGGGCCGGGATGCCGGGATGGTGGCGAACTCCGTTCAACAGACGGTCGACACCGTGCTGTTCGCCAGGTTCGCGCCCCCCCTGTCGCCAGGGCTGTTGGCCACCTTCGCCACCCCTGGTGACCTGCGGCGAAGGTGCATTCGACGACGGGGGAGGGCGGGTCGGGTCGCCAGGTGTTCGCAAGGGCGCGCCATGATTCGCCATCCCCGTGACCTGCAAGAATCCGGGACAGCGCGGGTGTCCGCGGCGTAGGCAGTTGCTACAGTGGCCGCGTCGTCGGCCGATGGGCGCGATGGACGGCGGGGCTGCGGAACCGTACATGACTGTACGTCAGGCAGTCGGCTTCCGGGGAGTCCGCGAACCGGCCGGCGGGAGCAGTCTCTCGCGCGGCGCCGAAAGACCCGGCTCCGGTGGTCCCCGGAGCCAGGTCTGTCACGCGCGAGGCATCACGTGGGCCCGGCCGACTACCCGGCGGCCGGGCCCACTTGGCAAGCAGACCGACCGATCGTCCGAAACCACGTCAGCGGCACGCCGTCAGCGCACCAGCTGATCGCAACACCGCGCGATGGCGGCAACCACGTTCAGAAGCGCTGCCGACAGCGTCACCCACTCACAAAGCGGGTGCCGCCGCCGGTGCTTCCTTCTGCCCTTCGGCCTCACCATCAGCTCGGCTCCTCACTCTTGCGGTTCCCGGTACGCCCGGGACCCTGCACCGGACGGGCAGGGCGCCCTGTGAGAGGTAGGGCCGTTGCTGCCCGAAGCGTATCGGGCGCGGGGCGGTGAAGGCTTGACGTCGAGGAATTCCTTGCCAACGGGGGAGAGTTGGGGCATCATACGGCGCTCCGCGGGCGGTGGGTTTCCTCTCGTGCGCAGACCTCCGGCCGGCGCGCCCTCCCGCCGTTCCCGATCACCTCAGCCTTGGCAGGCTCCGACTGCCGACATCACCCGGCTTCGGGGCGGCATGCCGGCCTCGTTCACACCTCCGCGACCGGGTGCCGGTCGCAGTCCGTATGTCCTCCGTCATGCGACCAATCTACGGGCCGAGATCATGCGGAGCCGGATGCATGCTGCAGGTCCGTTCTACGCGAGTACACCTCGTTGTCAGTTCCGCATGCGACGCTCACCGCGCCCTGCAGTTGAACACTCGACGCTCCGTTGTGGGCAGTGCCACATCCCGAAGTGTCCGCGGCCGTCAATCTCTTCTCGTGGAGTTCTCAACTCCACTCACAAAATGGACCTGTTCAAGCTCCCCCAAGGCGGTTGACTTCGTCCGCCCGTATCGCCCAGCATCGGGCGGCGCGTTCGGAGACTCGTGACGCGGTGACAGGTGCGCCGAAGGCGTGCCGCACGTCACACCCATGACGGAACCTCAGTGATGAGACACTGTCGATCACTCGAACAACTGAACCAATCTGAATCAATCGGGGGTAGAACGTGAAGGTGACGATTTCGCCGCGCTTCTCCGAAGTCGACGTGCTCGGTCATGTCACCAACTCCGCAGTGCCGGTCTGGTTCGAGCATGGGCGGTTGCCGATTTTCCGGCTGTTCAGCAAAGAACCGAACATGCGTGACCTCGCGCTCATCCTGCGCCGGTACGAGATCGATTTCACCCGGCAGATCTTCGCGTCGGACGACGTCGTCATCGAGACGAAGGTCGCGAAGATCGGGAACACCTCGATCACCATCGAGCAGACGGCCACGCAGAACGGTGCCGAAGTCGCCCACGGCACCTGCATCATGGTCCATTTCGACTACGAGCGGGAAGCCACCGCCGGTATCCCGGACCATCTGCGGGCCGAACTGAGCGCGCTGTAGCACCAGAGCCGATAGCCGATTTGCCTGCCGAGATTGGATTATTGCCATGAGTGTGTCGCGCAACCCGTTGGTCGACCTTGATTCGTCCGAGTTCCTCGACAACTTCCGGGGCGGTATCGACGAGTTCGACAGTGCCCGACTGCCGCAGGAGCCGTTGTCCAAGGAGAGCCTGCAGAAGCTGGTCGATCTGGGCATCTATCTGCCGGCCATCCCGCGCGAGTACGGCGGCCGGGAGAGTCACCGGGAGATGTGCGAGATCATCGAGATCATGTCCGAGCGCAATTTGCCGATGGGCATGTACACGATGATCGTGACCGTCCTCTTCCTCCGCAACGTGGCGTCCGGCGGTGACGACGTACTGAAGAAGGAGGTCTTCGACGACTTCCTCCACAACCCCGTCATCGGCGGTCTCGCCTTCACCGAGCCGAGCAGCGGCTCGAACCTCGCGCGTATGCAGACCATTTACCACGACGATGGTGACACGTACCGGATCACCGGCACCAAGCACTGGCAGGCGTTCAGTGAGCAGGCCGACTGGTGGATCGTCTGCGCCAAGCACCCGGAGCGCAAGGAGTTCGCCTACTTCGCCCACAAGCGGTCGGACGGCGGGTTCGAGACCACCGAGGTCTACGACAGCCTGGGGCTGAAGAACCTCGGATACGGGCTCAACACCCTCGACCTGAGCGTGCCCCGCCACTACAGGCTCACCAAGACCCGGGAGAGCCTGGGCGACGCCGCCGAGATCCTGTGCGCGTCCCGGTTCAGCAAGGCCGCCATGAGCAGCGGATTCCTGCGCCGGTTGAGCACGGAGGCGCTGCGCCACGTCAGCACGAGGGCGATCGGCGACGGCACGCTGCACGACATCGACTACGTGCGGTACAAGGTCAACCGCATCAAGCAGAACTACGTCGTGTGCAACGCGCTCTACCGGCATCTGATGCTGGCGGAGGACTACTACACGGACCTGGAGAACAGCATGTTCGCCTCGCTGGCGACCAAGGTGCTGTCCTCCGAGCTCATGCTCGAATCGGCCCTCGACTACCAGCAGTTGTGCGGCGGTGAGGGGTACCGGACCGACGCGCCGGACAACATAGCCGCCTACGCGCTCCTCGACGCGCGCGTCTACACCATTTTCGACGGAACGAACGACCTGCTGTGCCAGCACCTGGCGAACCTGTTCCTGCGCCGGTTCCGGGAGTCCGGGCTCCGGTCGCCGCTGGAGTTCGTCGGCCGGTTCGGCTATCTGGAAGACGCGTTCTTCCACATCACCGACATCAACCTCAGCCACATCACCGATGTGCCGTCCCAGGACAAGACCGTGATCCTGGGGCGCATTCTGTCCCGGGTGTACGGCATCGGCATGTTGGAGAAGGCGTCCCGGTCGGCCGCCCCCGACACGCGGCTCGCCGTGGACGAGGCCGACTTCCCGAAGGCGATCGCGGTGCTGAAGAACGAGATCATCTCCCTGGTCAACGAATACGAGTTGGCGGGCCGGCTGGCCGGCACTCAGGACGCGCAAGATGCGCCGGCTGCGCCGGATGCGACGCTTCCGCGCACCGACATGGTCACCGCCGACGCCAAGGCCGGCGTGCGCTAGTGGCCGGCGGGAGCAGGAATCTCAAGGCCTCGCTGATCGTGCTGGTGTTCATCACCATCTACGGATCAGGATTCGTGGGCGGCCGGTACGGCCTGCCCTACGCGGAGCCTTTGTACTACCTGGCAATCCGGTTCGGCGCGACCGCAGTCATTCTGTTCGTCCTCGTCATGTGCTTGAGGGTTGCCTGGCCGCGCTCGGGCTACATCCACCTCGTCATCAGCGGCATCCTGCTGCAAGGCGTGTTCTCCGTCGGGGTGTTCTACGCGCTCTACCGCGGCATGACCCCCGCGGTCTCGGCACTGATCATCGCGCTGCAGCCCATTCTGGTGTGGCTGATGGTCTCCGTCGTGACCGCGAGAAAGGTCCGGCTGCTGTCGGTGCTGGCCCTGATCGGCGGAGTGGTCGGTGTCGCCATCACGGTGTACCGGGGCCTGGAATCCTCGTCCGGGCTCACCCCGACCAACGTCGCCTTCGGATTCCTCGGTCTGCTGGGACTGTCCACCGGGCAGTTCTACTTCCAGATGAAGAACCCCGGCGCGCACCCGTTGGTCAACGGGTGCGTCCAGTCCGGCTCGTCGGCCGTCGTCATGCTCATCGGCGCACTGATCTTCGAGAAGGGCGTCATCCGGTGGACGCCACAGTTCCTGCTGTCGGAACTGTGGATGTCGGTCGGGGTGTCGATCGGTGCACTCAGTCTGCTGTTCATCCTGATGCGTTCGGAGAGCGCGGACCGGGTGGCGTCGTATTTCTACGGTGTGCCGATCGCCGCAGGACTGATCGCCTGGCCCGTACTGGGCCAGCGCCCGACCGTGTCGGAGATCGTCGGGTTCACGGTCATCGTGATCTCGATCATCGTCTTCAACCGCAGCAGCAGAACGACCGGCGCCGAACGGGATCCCGCGGCGGTGCCGGCCGACAACTCCGTGCCGGTGGCGGACCGTTCCTGAACGGGGCCGGCCGGGCCCTCGCCCAGTAGAGGGCAGGGCCCGGCCGGGCGGCGGGTTCCCGGGCGGGCAACGGGCCGTCGAGCAGGCCGAGATCGCGGGTCATGTCCCGAAGGGGCACCGCTACGTCCGTGGGGACGGGTTCGGCGCCTCCCAGGCGGGCCCGGCGGAGAGGTAGGTGGTGCGGTGGAGGAGGTCCCCGGCCCGGAGTTTCTGCGTCCCCCATGTCAGGCCGTCGTTCCGCGCCGTGTCCTCGGCTTCCAGCACGTGGAACGCCCCGGCGTCGATGATCAGTCGCCGCCGCCAGGTACCGGCGTCCAGGTCGACGGCCGTGCCGGCGCGGCCGGTGCTGTCCTTGGCCCGCTCCGTCACCCGCGCCCCGGGAAGCCCGGTGAGGAGCTTGAACAGCGCGGCCCGCAGCTGTGGTTCGGCGGGTGACTTGGCGAGCAGGTCCTCGATGCCGTTGAAGAGCCCCTCCTCGGTCTCCTCGCCGGTGGCTTCACCGGCGAGCCGGGCCCGTAGCCCCGCCGGGTCCGTGGGCAGCTTCCCGAGCTCGTCCCACAGGACCGGCTTGCCGCAGATCACGTAGGCCTTCACCGGGGTGTCCCAACGCTCGTAGTCCTGGACCGGACCGGCGCCGGACTGCCCGCGTGTGCCGTACCGGCTCAGCCAGACGGTCTCGTACGTCTCGTCCGGCCGCTGGGTCTTGTCGGCTGTCCGGTTCCACTGGTGGGTCCGCACCTTCCAGTACGGTGCCGTCCCCGTCTCCGTCCGCTTCTGCGCCGTTGCCGACGGCTGCGCCGCCGGGGATCCGAGCGCGTTCCCGGAGTCCGACCAGGGCTGGAACGTCACCCCCAGCGCGACTGCCACGACCGCCGCCGCCGAGGCGAGCACGGGAAGGCGGCGCCGCCACGTCCGCACCGGGACGACCGCGGCCACCGGCTCCCGTTCGAGCTCGACGGCCGTTCCGTCCGCTTCGGCCCGGCCGGCCGCCGACCGCACCGCGGCCAGCGCCGCGGCGACGGCGTCCGCCGAGGGCGGCGCGACCTTGCCCGCGGCCTTCAACCGCCGTGCGCCGGGGAAGTCGAGGAGGTCCCTGTCGTTCATGTCCTGCTGCCCGGTCATGCGAGGTCTCCTGTCAGGGAAAGCGCGGCGGAGGGGGCGAGCGCCGTGCGCAGCCGGGTGCGTGCCCGGTGCAGCCGGGACCTGGCCGTGCCCGCGGGGACGCCGACGACGGCCGCGGCCTCGGTGGGGCTGAGCTGCTCCCACGCGATCAGGAGCAGCAGCTCCCGCTCCACGGCCGGCAGTTCGGCCAGGGTCCGGCGCATCAGCGGCGCGACCGCTGCCGCGTCCAGCCTCCGGTCGACGGCGTGCCACGGGTCGCTGCTCGCCTCGGCGGCGAGCGTGGCGGCGGCCCCGGGCCGTTCCTGCCCGCGCCAGTGCGCGGCCAGCACGTTGCGGGCCACGCCGAAGAGCCACGCGCGGACCGGCCCGCGGGCCGCGTCGTAGGTGCCGCGCCCCGCGTAGGCCCGCAGCCACGCCTCGGCCAGCAGATCGTCCGCCGCGCCGGGTGCCCGCCGTGCGAAATAGCCGTGAAGCGCCGTCGAATGGCGCTCCACAAGCGGCTCGAAGGCCGACGCGTCGGTTCCCGAGCGCGCCAGCAGTTCCTCGTCCGTCGCCACGGACCTCCCCTTCCACGGGCCACGCCTTCCGCAGCCCCCACCCCCTTCTTGTGCCGGCCCCGCGAAAGCGTTCGCGCCCCGGATCCGCGGAGGCCGTCACTCACCGCCGCGCTGCGGCGTCCGCCGGAAAGATGCGGGACAAGTGGTAGTCCAGCACCGCCTGCACGTCCGCCAGTGACCGGCGCTCGTGCAGGACGTCCAGGCCCAGGCCCGTGGCCCCCGACACCAGAAGGTCCGCCTCGTGCCGTACATCGAGGCCCGGGGCGGTGCTCCCCGCTGCCCGGCCCGTCTCGATGATGTCCCCGACGAGCGCCTCCAGCGGCTGCTCGGCGGCCAGGAAGACCGCCGCGAGTGCCGGGTCGGTGAGGCTGCGGGCGTAATACGCCGCGAACACCCGGAGCGCGGACGCGCGTTGCTCGTCCAGCGGCAGGAACTCGTTCAGCAGCGCACGCAGCAGCCTGTGCGGGTCCGTCATGTCGGTGGGGACGCGGGTCGCGGCAATCCGCCCGTTCTCCTCGTGCAGCAGGCGCAGGGCGTCGACCAGGAGGGCGTGCTTGCTGTCGAAGTGGTACTGGACCACGCGCAGCGAGACGCCGGCTTCGGCCGCGATCCGGCGCATGCTCGCCGCGTCCAGCCCCTCCTCGGCGGCGATGCGCCACAACGCCTCGGCGATCCGGAGCCGTTGGCGTGCCTGGATGTCCGTCTGCCGCGGCGACGGGGGCGTGACCGGGGTGCCCGGTGCGGGCAGCCGGTTCTTGCGCCGACGGTAGGCCCGGGCCTGGCAGCTGCGGGAGCAGTAGACGGCGGGACGGCCTCGCGTCGAAGGGGCGATGCGTGTGCTGCACATCAGGCATGCCGTCGGGTTTTCGTCACGCATACCTCTCACCGTAGCATCGGAAAGAGTGTGACGAAATAAGAGAGTTTCCATGCTGTAGGCGGATATTCAGGGGCTGACGCTGATACGTTCGTATCGTATTCACTCGCGAGGGAAGAGGCCATGAAGAAATACGACGTCCTGCAGATCCTCGGCGCGGTGGCGATGGTGGTTTTCAGCCAGGGCCTCTTTCGCCTCCTCTTCCACCACGACGACCGGGGGCTGCTCGGGTGGCTGCCCGGCGGCTTCGTTCCGGCGCTCCTCGCGCACGTCGCTCTGATCGCTGCCGGCGTCACCCTCGGGGGCTGGGCTCACGCGCATGCGAAGGCCCTCGGCCATCGACCGGAGCAGGCGGGTTGATCCCGGACCGGTCGAAGGTGCCGGGCACCGGGAGGTTCGTCCAGCGGTCGACGGGCCAGGCGATGACGACGGCGCGGCCGACGACCGCGTCCTCGGGGAGCGTGCCGTTGCCCGGGAGGTTCTGGTGGTAGCGGGAGTCGGCGGAGTTGTTGCGGTGGTCGCCCATCACCCAGATCCGGCCCTTGGGAACGTGCACCGGGCCGAACGGGTTGTCGCCGCACGCGGTCGCGCCGGGGTAGAGGTACGAATCCTCCTCCAGAGCCTTGCCGTTGACCTTGACCGGGCCGGTGCCCTGGCATTCGACGGTGTCGCCGCCCACCGCGATGACCCGTTTGATGAGGTACTTCTGATCGGCCGGTGGCGTCAGGCCGATGAAGCTGAAGGCCCGCTCGACAAGGTTGGGGTGCGGGGTGGGTATGCCGTCGCCCCAGCCGCCCGGGTCGCGGAAGACGACGACCTCGCCGCGCTGGGGCTTGGCGCCGAACCACGGTGTCAGCTTGTCGACGAGGACCCGGTCCTGGCGCTGGAGGGTGTTCTGCATGGAGTCGGACGGGATCTTGAACGGCTGCACCAGGAACGTCTTGATCAGCAGCGACAGGACCAGGGCGACGCCGATGAGGACCGGCAGCTCCTTCCAGAAGGAGCGCGGCTTCCTGCGCTCGGCCGGGCCACCGCTCGCCTTCTTGCCGGGCTCATCGGTCCCGGACCGGGAACCGACCGTCAGATCACCCACAGTTGCTCCTCACCTCACACGCGTGCCCACCCGTCCATCGGTGCAGGCCCATCGCCCCCATAACGGGCGGGGGTTCCGTGGTTCTCCCGATGGCGGCCGGGCCCGGGCAGGACCGAGGTCCCGCCCGGGCGGACCCGCGCGCCCCGCGCAGGTCCGCCCGGTGCGTGGTCAGCCCGCCCGTGAGGCGGCTTCCTCGGTGGTGGCGCCGGCCGGGGTGCCGCCCACCGGCCGCACGTCACGGGTGGTGCACAGGATCGGCGCGGCCAGCAGCAGGGCGCCCACCCCGAGCACGGCGACGCCGTACCACCCTCCCGTGTTCCAGATCTGGGAACCGAGGAGGGAGCCCGTCGCGATCCCCAGGAAACGGGTCGTGAAGTAGAGGGTGTTGAGCCTGCTGTGCTGCCCTGCGTCGAGCTTGAAGAGCATGGCCTGGTTGACGACCTGGTTGCCCCATACCCCGACGTCCAGCAGGACGACGCCCAGCACCATCAGGACCAGCCACTCCTTGCCGCCCGCGAGCGTCGCCCAGCCGACCAGCGAGACGGCCAGCAGCATCGTCTGCGTGTAGCGGCCCCCCTTGCGGTCGGCCAGCCGGCCGGCCCGCGGCGACCCGAGCGCGCTCGCCGCGGCGACCAGGCCGAACAGCCCGGCGATGCCCGGCCCGTAGCCGTAGGAGTCCTGAAGGACGAAGGCGAGCGTCGTCCAGAAGGCACCGAAGGAGACGCCGACCAGCGCCCCGGACGTGCACACCCGGCGCACCAGCGGGCTGCCCCGGAACAGCTTCGGCAGGCTCTTGAGCAGATCGCCGTACGGCATCGCGGCACTGCCGGTGATGCCCTTGGGCAGCGTGAAGAACAGCAGGACCAGGAGCATCACCATCAACGCGACCGAGCAGCCGTAGACCCAGCGCCAGCCCACGAGGTCGGCCAGCGCCCCGGCGTAGGTGCGCGAGGCGAGCAGGCCGACCAGCAGGCCGCCTTGGAGGACGCCGACGACCCGGCCCTTGGCCCGACCCCCGGTGAGCGCCACGGCGAGCGGGACGACGATCTGCGGAATCGGGGTGAGGGCTCCCAGCAGGAAGCTGACGACGGTGAGGACGGCGAGGTCGGGGGCGAGCGCGGCGGCGGCCAGCGCCACGGTCGTCGCGGCCCCCAGGGACAGGATCAGCTTGCGGCGGTCGCGGGTGTCGCCGAGCGGGACGAGCAGCAGGATGCCGAGTGCGTAGCCGAACTGCGTGGCCGTCGGGACCGAGCCCATCGCGCCCTCGGAGACCCCGAAGGAACTCGCCATGTCGGTCAGGACGGGCTGGTTGATGTAGATGTTGGACGAGGTGATCGCGCAGGCCAGGGTGAGCACGATCGTGAGCGTCCGGCCGAGCGCGCCGCCCGCCGCGCCGCTCTTCGGGGGGCCGGCCGGGGGCGTCACGGCAGGATCCCGGCACTGACGAGGGCGTCCCGCAGGACCTTGTGCGTCCCGCGCGCCGTGCTGCCGCCGTCGGCGCAGAAGGCGCGGACCAGCATCCCGATGACGGGCTCGGCCCGGAACAGGCGGATCCCCTTGTCCTGGATGGCCGTCAGCTCCTCCGGCGTGGCATGGGTGTAGTAACGCGCCTCGGCCGCCGGCTGCGGAACGCTCAGCAGCCGCTCGCCCCCGAGCGTCTGGACGACCGCCTCGTGCATCAGGGCGGCGCCGGCCCTGTGGTGCCGGATCATGTTCTCCAGCACCGAGCGGTCGTGATCCAGCGGCTGGGTGGTGCAGGACAGCACATCGCCCGCGTCCCAGTCGGCGTTGATGTGGTGCAGCGTGAACCCGGCGTGCGCATCGGAGTTGGCCATCGCCCGGGCGTAGGTGAGCACCCCGCGGTAGGCGGGCAGGACGCCCGGGTGGAGGTTGAGCAGCGCGGAGTGTCCGGCCGCTGCGGAGAAGTAGCGGATGATGTCGGCGCCGAATTTCTGGTAGCAGCGCACCGAGAATCCGAGGGTGATCCCTCGGCGGCGTAATTCCTGGATGGTTTCCGGGGAGTTGACGCTGTCCACTTGCTGCACCGTGATGCGCTTCGGATCCCTTCGGGCAAGGGCGCCGGGAGTGCAGTACGGGCCCTCTGCCGCGTTTTTCTCGTCTGCCGCGTCAAGGTAGGGGTAGAGCACGTCGTTCGTCAGCCGGTGCTCGACGAAAAAAAGCTCGCGGCGTTCGCGCGGGGCCGCCGGATTCGGTTTCTGCGCGGTGTGGAAAATGTGGATTCCGACGTCCTCCACGGCGAGCGAACGCACCGCCGCGTTGACCGCCAGGTGCGAGGTGACATCGCTGCCGACAAAGAAGGCGACTTGCAGGGTCATAAAGGTTTCTTTCCTTGGGGGTTCCGGTCCGTCCGGTACTAGTCGAGACCGCGCAGCACGGACCGCGCCGTGGCCGTGGAGTTCGTGCGCAGGGTCTCCACCGAATTGGTATAGAAGTGCACCCCTCGGGTGAGCGGACCGACGAAGTACACCGGCGCGCTCGCGGTGCCGTCAAGGCCGGTCAACCGGCCCGTCCCGAAGTCCACATCGACCCCGCCGTGCCGGTGCGGGCGCAGCCGGCCGGCCTGGCGCAGGTTGCCGATCAGCGGGTCGTCCAGATCGGTGATGTCCGGTGCCGCCCCGGTGGCGTTGACGACGTAGTCCGCGCCGAACTCCCGTTCCCGGCCGTCCTCGACGCAGCCGAGGGTGTGCCGCCCGCCGTGCGCGACGGCCGTCCGGAGGCCGGTGTGCGCATGCAGCTGTCCCGCGCGCACCAGCCGCCACAGCTTCTCGGCGTTGGGGAGCGGCATGCTGTGCCGGTACATCGCCCACAGCGAGGCGTGCTTCGCCAAGAAGGCCTCCTTGGCGGCGTCTTCCATGCGGTGCCACAGATGCGGGGCCAGGTGCCCCGTGGCGTCCAGCGCCGCGTACCAGCGGTTGCGCCCCTCGGCGGCGTCCCGGATGTCCTCGGGCAGGGTCTCGGCCACCGGGCGGCGCGCCGAACGCTGGGCGGCCTCCCAGTCCGGAGGTGTGCCGGTGGCCAGCTCGATCTCCTGCCGGAAGAGCCCGGCGATCTCGGCCAGTGTGGCCTGCCGCGCCCCGCCTCCGGTCAGTTCCTCGACGCGCTCCTCGGTGACGTACCGCGACGTCCAGGGCAGGGGCGTCCCCTGCACCTTGGGCAGCGACCGCAGGCGGGAGAAACAGTGGATCTCCCCCTGGTGACCGAGGGCGTCGAGCAGGACGATCACGTCGACGGCGGTCAGGCTGGAACCGATGACGGCCACCGAGGCGGTCGAGGGGATCCCGGCGATGTCGTCGTACTGCCAGGCGGAGGGGAGGTACGCCGGAGAGCCGGCCAGCTGCGGCAGCCCCTTCCCCGGCAGGTCGCCGGAGCACAGCACCGCGGCGTCGCAGGGATGTACGACGTCCCCGCACTGGACGAGTGCCTTTCCGGTACCGGGCAGACAGTCCGTGACGCGGGCCTTCACGAACTCCACCTCGACGCCGTGCCGGTGGGCGTCCTCGACGGCGGAACGCAACTGGTCGCGAAGGTATTCGCCGTATTGCGCGCGGGGTATGTACGCATCTCCGGATGTCGGTCGACTCCCTTGAGGAATACGTGAGTCGACCCAGTCGAGGAAGTGGTCCGGGCGGTCGCTGTACATGCTCATGGTGGCTGCACGCATGTTGAGGATATGGCATTCGTGCGGCGTTCCGTAAGCGGGACCGGTCGCCAGCTCGCCGGTGTGGTCGAAGAGTTGGATGCGTAACTTGTAGTCACGGCTCAGAACGGCTGCCTGTGTGATGAGTTGGGTCGTCGTGAGAATACCGCTGGCCCCTGCGCCCACGACAGCGACGACTCTTTCCGAGTGCGGACCTCTGCCCTTGATCGCGTTCACTCGGCGAGCGTAACAACATGGATCTTGCACCCAATACTGAAATCAAGCCACCCGCACGACGGCTTGCGGGAGGTCGTTGCAAGATGCGCGGAGTGCCGGAAAAGGGCTCAAATCCCCCGTCAATAACCGCCGAAGACGGCCGAGTTGCCATGGGTCGGCCGACCCCGGGGGTGGCCGGAGAGGTACGGCCGGTCGTGGCCGTGAGCCGGGGATCGCGGAAAAGAGACGCCCTGCAGCCGCTCAAGGAGTGGCAAAAGACCGGCGCTGAGGCCGACACCTCTGATCCGACCGGAGCCTCTGCTGACCACCCCAGGACTGATCGGCGCGTCACGGTGTGAGGCAGGTGAGGCAGGAGTGGAACAGGTTCTCCGGGTCCCATCGCGCCTTGAGCTCCCGCAGACGGTCCCAGGCGGCGGGGGTGTACGAGCGCCGGACAGCGGCCGCGCCGGCCTCCAGGTCGGCCTCGGCGATGTAGTGGCTGCCGCGCCCCGATGGGTCCGCCGCGCCCATCGCCTCCCGCAGCCAGCGGGCGTTGGCCTCGTCCTCGGCGGCGTCGTCCCAGATCGCATAGCAGACGAGATACGACTCACCGAGCGGGGAGAAGGCCATGGCGCGCAGCAGAGCCGGCTCTTCGGACACCGGTTGCACCGGGGCCAGCACGAGGGACCGGCCGGAGGGCGCGTGCGCGATCGCGTCGGCGATTCGGGCCAGTTGGGTCTCGTAGGTCTCCGCCGACCACAGCGTGTCCGCCGCGTAACGGTGCCCGGACGGCCACAGTTCGGCGGCGCTCGCGTGCAGGGCGGCGAAGGAGGTGGGCTCGGGCGATTGCCGGGAAACGGCGCTCGTGGTGAAGGGGCAGCCGGCCACGGGGGCGAGTGAGGCGAGCGCTTCCTCCGGTGTCGCGGCGAACGAGGTGGCCCCGACCACGACCCGCGCTCCCGCCGGGTCCGGTGCGCCGGACCGGGCAGAGGCGGAGGCCCTGAGGACGAGGGACGTCTCGACGTTCGGCGGGAGTTCGCGCGCGGTCCGTTCCGCCCAGCCCGTCACGCGGCCGATGCCGGACAGCGGGAACGTCAGACTCGTCGTCATGATGGACGCCGGCCGGGCGTGCAGGCGGAGCCGGAAGCGGGTGACGACGGCGAAGAAGCCGGGCCCCGCGCCCCGGGCGGCCCAGAAGAGATCGCTGTTCTCCGCCTCGGAGCAGATCACCGTGCGGCTGTCGGCCGTGACGGCCCGGATCTCCTGGACGTCGGCGCATGCCGCGCCCCACGCGCGGGAGTTCCAGCCCAGCCCGCCGCTGAGCAGGTATCCGCCCACGGCGACGGAGGGGCAGTGGCCCACGGGGAAGGCGAGTCGGTGCGGGTCGAGGGCCGCAACCAGGTCCCGGCCGGTCGCGGCGGGCCCCACCGTGGCGGTTGCCGTCCCGGGGTCGACGCGGCACTCCGCGAGCCGCGACAGGTCCAGCAGCAGCCCGCCGTCCCGGAGTTGGGACCCGGACCAGTTGTGGCCGCCGGAGACCGTCGACACGCGCAGCCCGTGGGACCGGGCGTAGGCCAGGGCGTGGGAAACGTCCGCCTCGGATGCGGGCCGCACGACGGCGGCAGGGAACCGCTCGGGCTTGCGCCCGTTCCAGACCGCGCCGGTCCTGGCACTCTCGTAGCCGGGGTCGCCGCGCCGGATCAGTGTCCCTTCGACGGCTCCTTCGGACATCGTGGCCTCCTCGCTCGGCCGGCCTGGGAAGTGGGAAGCGGTCAGGGCGTGACAGCGGTCAGGGCGTGATGAGTCCGAAGACTGCGATGGTCACCAGATAACAGAGCACCACCACAGCCGCGCCCGCCAGGTCGACGCGGCGGCCGCCTGCGCGCGCGGGCACCAGCCAAAAGGCGAGCGCCTTGTTCACCAGAGGCATCAGCAGCCAGGTCAGCGCGCTGACGCTCAGCATGTTCCCGATGAACAGCCCGATGTATCCGGGAACACCGAGACCGTTCAGCTCGGCTCCCTCGGTCAGGTTCAGCACCATCACGGTGGGATAGAGGGCCAGGAGCACCGACATGGCCTGTTTCCAGTTGGGCGGAGCACGGCCCTGCGCTCCCTCGCCGAAACGGAACCAGCCGCTGAACGCCGAGCCGACCTTGCGCACGTCGTAGGAGGCGAAACAGTTGCGCCCCTCCTCCAGCAGCGCCGCGCGGACATCGGAGGCGAGCCATGCGTCGAGGTGTTCGCGCGTGTCGAAGCGGAAGACGACGACCCAGCGTTCCTGCACCCCCTGAACGCCCTGGACCGGCTTGAACAATTCGGACCCCATGAATCCGGGCGCTTTCTCCTGCGCCTTGAGGGCCTTCGCCTGCCAGCGCAGGAACCGTTGTTCCTGTCCGGGCCTCACCTCGTGCGAGACGACGGCCGTGACGGCCTCCGGCGCCCGCTCGGGAGCGGCACCGCCGCGGAGCACTTCCTGGGTCGGGGGCCCGTCGAACAGCTCCTGCCCTTCGGCGAGCAGTTCCTGCCTCCTGCGTGAGTTCAACCAGGCGGTCAGGTGGTCGATCCCGGAGAAACGGAAGACGGCCACCCATTCGTTCTCTTCGCCGGTTCCGGGCGAGTAGACCTCGGCGCCCTCGAAACCATCGAATTCGCGGGCGGCCTCGTTCGTCCTGTCCTGCCAGCGCCGGTAGTCCTCGACGCGGTCTGCGTGCACCTTCTGCGAGATCACGACGGTGGCGGCGTTGTCGGCCCCGGCGTCACGGCTTGCACGAGAACCCACCCGAGTTAGGCTAATTCATATACGACTTTTCGGGCAAATCGGAAATCGGTCACCTCGGAGCGATGCCGATCGGAGACTGCGTGATGGAACACAAAGAGCTCATGGCCGAAGCGGTTCGACTCGCCACCGAGTCGGTGAAGAACGGCTGGGGCGGCCCGTTCGGTGCGGTGATCACCCGCAACGGCGACATCATCGCGCGCGGGCAGAACCGCGTCCTCCTGACCAGCGACCCCACGGCCCACGCAGAGGTGGAAAGCATCCGCAAGGCCGTGCAACGCCTCAACCCCGAAGCGCCGTCGGTCTCCGAGGAGCACCAGAACGAGAGCATTCTGGAATACGTGCCCCGCCCCGAGGGCTCACCGGACCTGATCCCCGAGCGGGCCCGGATGCTTCAGGGCTGCTCCATCTACATCAGCGGCGCCCCGTGCCCGATGTGCATGAGCGCCATCTACTGGTCGCGCATCGACGCCGTGTACTTCAGCCAGGACCTGGACGACACGCGCCGGATCGGCTTCGACGACGCCTTCCAGTACGAGGACTTCACGAAGCCGTTCAGCGAGCGGAGGATCAAGGTCGAGCAGATCCACCCCGAGCTCGGCGCCCAGGCCTACGACGCGTGGATGAACAAGGCGGACCGGCACGCGTATTGACCGCCTTCTGAGGCAACGCGTCGCATACACGAGGCGCAGCAAGGGCCTGGCTGCCGGCCGGCGCGCCATCAGGGCCTGTCCGGCGGACCTTCGCTCGTGGGTGCGGTGCGCCCCGTCAGGGGCGCGGGGAAC
>NZ_JBSFWU010000069.1:0-41779 GCF_053594995.1 Streptomyces sp. NPDC002536 | reverse complement strand
CGTTGGACGGCTACCGCAGTTTTACCGATCTTGTACTGGCCAGGGCCGCACAGACGCCCGACAAAGAGGGCGTCGGCTGCGGGCCGGTGGGGGCTGGTCGCGCAGTTCCCCGCGCCCCTTCGGGGCGCCTGGTCGCGCCCACGCGGCGGAGCCGCATATCTGAAACGGCCCCGCGCCCCTGACGGGGCGCCCTGTCAGGGGCGCGTCTCCAGGACGTGCACACGCAGCGGCACCCCGAACTCCGGGTGCACCGTGTCGCGCTCCGCGCGCATGCCGAGCTTGCGCATGATCCGTTGGGAGGCGGCGTTGCCGACGGCGCTGATGCTCACGATCCGGGCCAGGCCGCGCTCGCGCAGCGCGAAGTCCAGCGCCGTGCGGGCCGCCTCGGTGGCCAGCCCGCGCCCCCAGAACGGCCGCCCCAGCCGCCATCCGATCTCGAAGGCGGGCAGTACCTCCGGCAGGAACAGTGGCACCGATAACCCGGCGAATCCGGCCAGTTGGCCGCTGTCCCGGCATTCCACCGCGAACAGCCCGACCCCGCGCTCCTCCCACGTGCGCTCCCACACCGCGATCCGCGCCGCAGTCTGCTCCCGGTCCTGCACCGAGCCGTCCCCGATCCAGCGCATCACCTCGGGGTCGGAGTTGATCGCCGCCATCGCGTCGAGGTCGTCCTCGCGCCAGCGGCGCAGCGTCAGCCGGGGCGTGCACAGGGAGGTCGTCATGGGGGGATCCTGCCCGCGGGGACGGGGATGTCACCCGTGCGCCCCTTTTCCTGCGCCTTTGCGCTGTGCCGTTGCGGGCGAACCGTTACTGCAACACAGTCTCCGGATCATGGACGAATCACGGTCACCGGCCTTGATCACCACACCTTTTACGGTTCCCATGCGCTCCTCGCGGGACAAAAATCGCTGATTTTGCAGGGTGCGATGCCAGGGTGAACATGTGCAGTCGCACAGCCCTGTGCTGTCGCCCGGAACCGGCGACCTGCCACGCCAGACGAGAGGCGCACCACACCCATGCACGACACCGACGACGGCACGCAGTCCCGCCGCTTCGGCCTCCCCACGGCCACCGCGCTGGTCATGGGAAACATCATCGGAGGCGGCATCTTCCTGCTGCCCGCCTCCGTCGCCCCCTTCGGCACCGTCAGCCTGCTCGCCTTCGGCGTGCTCACCGTCGGCGCCATCGCGCTGGCCCTGGTCTTCGGCCGGCTCGCCGAGCGCGACCCGCGCACCGGTGGTCCGTACGTCTACGCGCGTGAGGCCTTCGGCGACTTCGCCGGGTTCCTCTCGGCCTGGTCGTACTGGACCATGACCTGGGTCAGCAACGCCGCCCTCGCCGTGGCGGGCGTCGGCTACTTCCACTTCCTGACCGGCGTGAAGCCCTCGACGGGCGCCGACCTCACCGTGGCCCTGGCCTTCCTGTGGCTCCCGGCGCTGGCGAACCTCGCCGGCACGCGCTGGGTGGGTGCGGTGCAGATGGTCTCCACGGTGCTGAAGTTCCTGCCGCTGCTGTTCGTGGCCGTCGTGGGCATCTTCTTCTTCGACCCGAAGAACCTCGGCCCCTTCACCGAGGGCGGCGGCAACTGGACCGGCGGCCTGACCGCGTCCGCCGCGATCCTGCTCTACAGCTACGTGGGTGTGGAGTCCGCCTCCGTCAGCGCGGGCGCGGTCCGCAACCCCGAGCGCAACGTGGGCCGCGCGAGCGTCCTGGGCACCATCGGTGCCGCTCTGGTCTACCTGCTCGGCACCCTGTCGGTCTTCGGCAGTGTCCCGCACGACAAGCTGGTCAAGTCCACCGCGCCGTTCTCCGACGCCGTCGACGTGATGTTCGGCGGCAGCTGGGGCGGCATGCTCATCGCGGCCGCCGCGGCGATCTCCATCTTCGGCGCGCTCAACGGCTGGACGCTGATGAGCGCCCACTCGCCGTTCGCGGCCGCCAAGGACGGCCTGTTCCCGGCCGCGTTCGCCAAGGAGAAGCGCGGCGTGCCGACCTTCGGCGTGCTGGCCGCGGCCGTCCTGGCCACCGGCCTGACCGTCATCAACTACACGTCCGGCTCGGGCGGGGTGTTCAACATCCTCGTCCTGGTCACGACGTTCTCGGCGACGGTCCCGTACCTGCTCGCCGCGGCGGCGCAGGTGTACTTCCTGCTGACGGGCCAGGGCCACAAGGTCAACCCCGGCCGGATGACGCGGGACATGGTGCTGGCGGTGGGCGCGTTCGCGTTCTCCTTCTGGCTGGTGGCGGGCGCCGGTTACGCGGCCGTGTACCAGGGCACGCTGTTCCTGTTCGCGGGCATCCTCGTCTACGTGTGGATGGCGGGGCGGCGCAAGGCGGCCGAGGCCGCCGATGCGGCTCCCGCTTCCGCGGAGCCGGCCGCGGAGCAGGTGGCGGAGTCCGTCGCCGGCTGACGCCCCTTACTTCTGAGGTAATCGCGCCGGGATCCCTCCCACGGCAAGGTGATGGCCACGGACCTCCGGACCCGCACACGCGGGGCCGGAGGGACCGTGGCCCTTTGCTTTCAGCATCCTTCGAAAGCCCCTTCAGCCGTCCGAGGAGATCCGTCATGTCGCAGTACGAGACCGCCGTCGCCCGCTACTTCGCGGCCTGGAACGCCACCGACCCCGCCGCCCGGGCCGAGGCCGTGGCCGCCGCGTGGAGCGAGGACGGTTCCTACACCGACCCGCTCGCCGACGTCAGCGGGCACGAGCACCTTGCGGCAGTGATAGCCGGTGCGCACGAGCAGTTCCCCGGCTTCGTGTTCCGGCAGAGCGGCGCCGTGGACGGCCATCACGACACCGCGCGGTTCTCGTGGGAGCTGGTGTCCGCCGCCGACGGGTCGGCGCCCGTCGCCGGTTCGGACGTGATCACCCTGGCCGGGGACGGCCGGATCCGTACCGTCCTCGGCTTTCTCGACCGGGTGCCCGCCGCTAGCGCGTGAACTCCTTGAGGGCTGCGGCCGTTTCCGGATCGGCGGGGAGGAAGGCCTCCAGGGCCAGTTCGGAAACGGTCACGTCCATGGGGGTGTTGAACGTCGTGATGGTCGAGACGAACGACAGGGTCCGGCCACCGTGCTCGATCACCAGCGGCAGCGCGAAGGGCGCGGCCGCCCGCCCGGCCGCCGTGACCTCCTCACCGGGCCGATCCGGCCGCTCCGGCAGGGGATACGCGCTCACCTCGTCGTAGACGGCCCGCAGGGCGGCCGACCGCATGTGTGCCAGCTGCCGCTCCATCTGGTGCAGCAGGTGCCCGCGCCACTCGCGGAGATTGCGGATGCGCGGGGCCATGCCGTCCGGGTGCAGGGTGAGACGCATGGCGTTCAACGGAGGAGTGAGCAGCGGCTCCGCGACGCCCTCCAGGAGCATCGCGATGCCGCTGTTCGCCGCCATCACCTGATAGGAGCCGTCCACCACCAGCGCGGGGAAGGGCTCGTAGCCCTTCAGCAGGCTCTCGACCCCTTCCCGCAGGCCGTCCAGCGCCGGGTCGTCCAGCGGACGCTCCGGGTAGTGCGGGGCATAACCGGCGGCCACGAGCAGGGCGTTGCGCTCGCGCACGGGGACGTCCAGGTGATCCGCGAGGCGGAGCACCATCTCGGGGCTCGGGCGGGAGCGCCCGGTCTCGATGAAGCTGATGTGCCGGGCGGAGGACTCGGCACGCAGGGCGAGTTCGAGCTGGCTGATACGGCGCCGGGTACGCCAGTCGCGCAAGAGCGCGCCCACGCCGCCCGCACCGGTTCCGGGTGCCACCACAGTTGTCATGGACCGACCGTACAAACGGCCGTCGTGGCCGTGCACAGCGGTCCGGACGGTGCGCGCGGGCGCGACAACGCCCCAGTCCCATGGGACGCTTGCATCACTGCGGATGCGACGACGAAGGGATGGGCGATGGCTGTCGAACCGCTCTCGCAGAAGGACGTGGAGGTACGCCTTCAGGAACTGCCCGGCTGGGCCGTCGACGGTGACCGGATCACCCGGACGTATTCCTTCGACGGGCACTTCCCGGCTGCCGCCATGGTGATCCACATCGCGCAGATCCAGGAGGAGCTGGGGCATCACGCGGATGTGGTGCTGGGGTACAACACGGTGTCACTTGCCGTGAACACGCACAGTGCCGGGGGCAAGGTCACGGAGCTGGACGTGCAACTGGCCCGCCGGGTGGAGGCGGTTGCGTCCGCGCACGGCGCACGGTGACCCCGCACGTCGGACACGCCGGACGGACCGAAGCGGCCCGTCCGGCGTGTCAGCGACCGTGTCGGCGACGGCGGCGACTCAGTTCCAGTCGAAGTCGTCCGGGTTCGGGCCCAGTCGGGTGCCGTTGTCGAGGGCGGCGATCGCCTTCATGTCGTCCTCGTCGAGGGTGAAGTCGAAGACGTCGATGTTCTCGCGGATGCGGGACGGCGTCACCGACTTCGGGATCACCACATTGCCCAGCTGCAGGTGCCAGCGCAGCACCACCTGGGCCGCCGACTTGCCGTGCTTGGCGGCGATACCGGCCAGCACCGGGGCCTTGAGCAGCTCGCCGCCCTGGCCGAGCGGCGACCACGCCTCCGTCGCGATGCCGTGGGCGGCGTGGAACGCGCGCAGTTCGGACTGCGGGAAGTTCGGGTGCAGCTCGATCTGGTTGACGGCCGGGACCAGCGACGTCTCGGCGAGCAGCCGCTCCAGCTGCGGGACCTGGAAGTTGGAGACGCCCACGGCCTTCGCCCGCCCGCTCTCGGCGATCTCGGCGAAGGCGCGCCAGATGGTCAGGTAGTCGTCGCGCATGGCGCGCGGCCAGTGGATGAGGTACAGATCCACGTGGTCCAGGCCCAGCTTGGCCAGGGACGCGTCGAACTCGCGCAGGACGCCGTCGCGCGTCCAGGTCTCGGACGCGCTGTTCCAGAGCTTGGTGGTGACGAACAGCTCGTCACGCGGGATGTCCGAGGAGGTCAGCGCCTTGCCGGTACCCGCTTCGTTCTCGTACACCGCAGCCGTGTCGATGCTGCGGTAACCCGCCTCGAGGGCGTTCGACACCGCGGCGGTCGCCTCGGCATCCGGAACCTGCCAGACGCCGAAGCCGAGCTGCGGCATCTCGACGCCGTTGTTGAGGGTGATGGACGGGACCTTGCTCACGAGCAATCGATCCTTACTGGTTCGGTTTCGGAAGCGCTTACTCCAAGCGTCAACCGGAACCACTCTGGCCGCATTCCCGCTCAGGGACCCAAGTGGACTCATTTGCCGTAGAGCGCCTCGACCTCCACGGCATACGCCTTCTCTATCGCCCTGCGCCGGAGTTTCAGCGTCGGCGTCAGCAGGCCCTGCTCCTCGGTGAACTGCGCGCCCAGGATCCGGAAGGTCCGGATGGACTCGGCCTGCGAGACCAGGGTGTTGGCGGCCACCACGCCTCGCCGGATCTCGGTCTCCAGATCCGGGTCGCGCACCAGCTCCGCCGGCTCCATCGGCGGCTTGTCGCGCATCTGCAGCCAGTGGGCCACGGCCTCCGGGTCGAGGGTGACCAGCGCGGCGACGTAGGGGCGGTCGTTGCCGACCACGATGCACTGGGAGATCAGCGGGTGCGCCCGCACCCGCTCCTCCAGCACCAGCGGCGAGACGCTCTTGCCGCCGGAGGTCACCAGGATCTCCTTCTTGCGGCCGGTGATCGTCAGATAGCCGTCCTCGTCCAGCGAGCCCAGGTCCCCCGTGGCCAGCCAGCCCGACCGGAGCGCCGCCTCCGACGCCCGCGGATCGCCGAGGTAGCCGCTGAAGACCTGGCCGCCGCGCACCCACACCTCGCCGTCGTCGGCGATGTGCACCGTGGTGCCGGGCACGGGCACCCCGACGGTGCCGAAACGGGTGCGCTCGGGCGGGTTGGCGGTGGCGGCGCCGGTGGTCTCCGTCAGCCCGTAGCCCTCGAAGACGGTGATGCCCGCGCCCGCGAAGAACAGCCCCAGGCGCCGCTCCATCGCCGAGCCGCCCGACATCGCGTGGCGCACCCGCCCGCCCAGCACCTCGCGGAAGCGCGCGTAGACCAGCCGGTCGAACACCTGGTGCTGCAGGCGCAGGGCGGCGCCGGGCCCGGGCCCCGTGCCGAAGGCGCGGGCCTCCTGCGCCTCCGCGTAGCGCACGGCCACCTCGGCGGCCCGTTCGAACGGGCCCTCCCGGCCCGTGCGCTCGGCCTCGCGGCGGGCCGTGGCGAAGACCTTCTCGAAGACGTACGGCACCGCCAGGACGAACGTCGGCCGGAACGCCTGCAGATCGGGCAGCAGTTCCTCGGCCGACAGCTGGGGCTGGTGGCCCAGTTTGACGCGGCCGCGCACCGCCGCGACCTGCACCATCCGCCCGAAGACATGGGCCAGGGGGAGGAAGAGCAGGGTGGACGCCTCGTCGCCGGGCCGGGAGCGGAAGACCGGCTCGTAGCGGCGGACGAGGTTGTCGGTCTCCGTCATGAAGTTGGCGTGGGTCAGGACGCAGCCGCGGGGGCGGCCCGTGGTGCCCGAGGTGTAGATGACGGTGGCCGGCGAGTCGGGGGTGACGGCCATGCGGTGCCGGTGCACGACCTCGTCGTCGATGCGGGCCCCGGCCTCGGCCAGCTCCTCCAGCGCCCCGGCGTCGAGCTGCCACAGCCGGGCCAGGTGCGGGAGCCGGCCGATGACCGAGCCGATGGTCATGGCGTGGTCCTCGTGCTCGACGACGCAGGCGGTCACGCGGGCGTCGTGCAGCATCCAGAACACCTGCTCGGTGGAGGAGGTGGGATACAGCGGCACGGGCTGGGCGCCGATGCACCACAGCGCGAAGTCGAACAGCGTCCACTCGTAGCGCGTACGGGACATGACGGCCACCCGGTCGCCGAACCGGACGCCCTGCGCGAGCAGGCCCTTGGCCAGGGCGAGCACCTCGTCCCGGAAGGCGGCCGCCGTGACGTCCTGCCACTCGCCGGCCACGCGGCGGCCGAGGGCGACCCGCCCGGGGTCCGCCTCCGCATGGTCGAAGACGACGTCCGCCAGACCTCCGGCCTGGGGCGCCGTCACCAGCGACGGCTCGGTGACTTCGCGCAACGGCTCCTCGCTCCTCGCGGTGTCCGGGCGTGCGGCGGCACGGCCGGCGCGGCACGGCAGGGTGCCCGCACAGCGCCGTGACCGTACCCGGCTCCTCGGCGGAGCGAACCCCTCCGCCGCGCCACGCCGCGCGGCCTCGACGGGATCCGCACGGAACCTCCGCGCCGTCCACCGGCGATCCGCACAGGAGCGTCACGGACCCGCGGGGCCCGGCAGGACCACGGGTATCAGGGCACCATGTCGCCCCGTGGGGGGCGCGGGGCCGTTTCTCCCCGAGCTACCTCCCCCAGCTACCGCTGGGGGTGCCCCCAGGAGGTACCCCCAGCGGCTCCGCCGCGTGGGCGCGATCAGCCACGACGCGCCCGCGGTCGAAGTCCCGGGGCTCTGGGGTGGTGCGTCGGCTGCAGGCTGGTGGGGGCTGGTCGCGCAGTTCCCCGCGCCCCCCACGGGGCGCTAGTGCGTCACGGGCCTGTCGCCGTGGCCGCGGGGGCCTGGAGACGGTCGCCGCCCGCGAGGACCGCCTCCGCGAGCGCCTCCGCGGCACCGCGGGCCGCACTGCCCCGGGCGGCGCCGTGGAGCAGCACCACATCGATGCCGCCGAGCTCCGGCAGCCCGGCCCGGGCCGGGAGCCGCACCAGGCCCGGCGGGATCATGCCGCTGGTGTGCGCCATGACGCCCAGGCCCGCGCGGGCCGCCGCCACCAGGCCGTTGAGGCTGCCGCTGGTGCAGGTCACCCGCCAGGCGCGGCCATGCTGCTCCAGCACCTCCAGGGCGCGGGCCCGGGTCACCGCGGGCGGCGGGAAGACGACCAGCGGCAGCGGCCGGTGCGGGTCCAGGCGCAGCCGCTCGCTGCCGATCCACACCAGCTGGTCCCGCCAGACCAGGCGGCCCGGCGGCTCCTGCGGGCCGCCGGGGTCGTCCGGGCGGCGCTTGGCGAGCACCAGGTCCAGCCGCCCGGCCGCGAGCCGGTGCTGCAGGGTGCCGGAGAGCTCGACGGTCAGCTCCAGGTCCACCTCGGGGTGGTCGCGGCGGAAGGCCTCCAGGATCTCCGGCAGCCGGGTCAGCACGAAGTCCTCCGAGGCGCCGAAGCGGAGCCGCCCGCGCAGCCGGGTGCCCGCGAACCAGCTCGCGGCCCGTTCGTTGGCCTCCAGGATCGTGCGGGCGAAGCCGAGCATGGCCTCCCCGTCCTCGGTCAGCGTCACGCTGTGCGTGTCCCGGGCGAACAACTGCCGCCCGGCGGCCTCCTCCAGGCGCCGCACCTGCTGGCTCACCGTCGACTGCCGCACCCCGAGGCGGCGCGCGGCCTGGGTGAAGCTGAGCGTCTGGGCCACGGTGAGGAACGTGCGCAGCTGCGTCGGATCGAACACATGGCCAGAGTAGCTCTGGTTATCGGATTGCGTGATGGCAGTGAGCACGGTGAACGGGGTTCCCGATGAGACGGGGGAAGGGCAGGCTGGACGGCATGCGCCGCATCCTCACCCGCCTCCCCGTGGACCCCTACATAGCCGCCCTGCTCGGCACCGTCCTCCTCGCCGCCCTGCTGCCGGCCCGCGGCACGGCCGCGACCACCGTGGACGGCGCCTCCACCGGCGCGGTCGCCCTGCTCTTCTTCCTCTACGGCGCACGGCTCTCCACCCGTGAGGCCATGGACGGCCTGCGCCACTGGCGGCTCCATCTGACCGTCCTGGCCTGCACGTTCGCCGTCTTCCCGCTGCTCGGCCTGGCCTCCCGCGGCCTCGTCCCCTACGTCCTGACCCCGCAGCTGCAGACCGGGCTGCTCTTCCTGTGCCTGGTGCCGTCCACCATCCAGTCCTCGATCGCCTTCACCTCCATCGCCCGCGGCAACGTGGCGGCCGCGATCTGCGCCGGCTCGTTCTCCAGCATCGTGGGCATCGTGCTGACCCCGCTCCTCGCGGCGGCGCTGCTGGGCAACAACGCCGTCGGTTTCTCCCTCGACTCCCTCCTGTCCGTCGTCCTGCGGCTCCTGGTGCCGTTCGTCGCCGGACAGCTCCTGCGCCGCTGGATCGGCGGCTTCATCACCCGCCACAAGAAGGTCCTGGGCTACGTCGACCGGGGCTCGATCCTCCTCGTCGTCTACGCCGCGTTCAGCGAGGGCGTGGTCCGGGGCATCTGGCACCAGGTCACACCGCTGCGGCTGGTGGCGCTCCTGGGGGTGGAGGCCATGTTGCTGGCGGTCATGCTCGCCTTCACCAGCCTCGGCACCCGCCGGCTCGGCTTCGGGCGCGAGGACCGCATCGCCATCACCTTCGCCGGATCGAAGAAGAGCCTGGCGGCCGGGCTGCCGATGGCGACCGTGCTGTTCGGCGCGGACGCCGGGCTGATGATTCTGCCGCTGATGCTCTTCCACCAGCTGCAGCTGATGGTCTGTGCGGTCCTCGCCAAGCGGTACGGGCGGCAGTCTGGGGCGACTGCGCCCGTGGGGGTGGCGGAGGGGGCTGTTGTCTGACGGCGCGTGCGGGTTGTTCGTGGCTGGTCGCGCCCACGCGGCGGAGCCGCATGATGTATCAGCCCCGCGCCCCTTACGGGGCAGGGGTGTTGACCGTGTCCAGAGGGAGCCACAGCACGGTGTCTCCCTGGGACGTCACCTTCACCTCGTCCAGCTCGCCCGTCAGGAACTCGCGTGCGTCCGGCTTCTGGCCCAGGTGCACCCCGAACGTCGACGTGCGGCTCACCGACCCGGGGACGTCGGGCACTGCTGTTGCGGTGTCGTCGACGGTCAGCGTGAGCCGGCCCGCCGCGCGGCGCAGCGTCATATGGTGCCACTGGCCGTCGTTGTGCGCCCCGGCCGAGTACACCGTCGCCGTCCGGGCCGGCGCCGACCCGGCGACGGCGGTGACCTGCGCCGCGACCCGCCCCGCTGCCGGCTCGCCCCGCAATGACACCTGCGGGGACCCGCCGACCCCGCCCATCCACAGGAACGGCTGCTCCCCGTCCTCCGCGCTGTAGCGGAACCACAGGGAAGCGGTGAACTCCCGGGTGCCGAGGGGCAGTTCGCTCCGGTAGGGCAGGTGCACCGCGCTGTCCTCACCGTCGAAGGCGAGCGCCCCGCCGAACCGGCCGGCCACCGGGCGCGCCCCGCCCAGGACCGCGGCGCCCTCCGCGCCGGGTGCGCGGTCGGGAGTCGTGGGGTCCGGCCCGCGCCGGGGGCCGAGCCAGTCCTCGGTGAAGCGGGCGAAGCGGATCTCGTCGCGGGCGTCGCGCTTCCCGGCCTCGTAGAGCAGCCCGACCGTGCCCGGGCCGGTCACGGTCATGTCGGAGTACCCCGACCAGTCGGCCGTGACCCGCCGGCCGTGATCGGCGCTCTCCCAGGTGCGCCCCTGGTCGTAGGAGGACCGGATGGTCATGGTGCGGCGCCGGTCGGGATCGGCGGGCGCCGAGATCAGCCAGCGGCCGGGGTGCAGGGGGACGACGGCTCCCTGCACCATGGGCGTGTAGAGATCCGGCAGCGCCCGGAACGGTGCGGCGAAACTCGCGCCGCCGTCCCGGCTCACGGCCTCGTCGCGGTTGCCGAGGTCCGTGCCGCCCTGTTCGCGGCCGTTCACATAGATGTCTGCGTCATCGCGCTCCGCAAGGGTGAGTTCGGAAGGCTTCTGGCGGTAGGTGCCGTCCCGGGCGACGGGATAGGTATCGGTGGCGCCGAGGCGCCAGTGGGCTCCGCCGTCGTCGCTCAGGGCGAGGGCGGCGTGGTTGGCGGACGTGTGCACGCCGTCATGGCTCTCGGCGTTGACCCCGATCACCAGGCGGCCGCGGTGCGGGCCGCGCGCGAGCTGGATGCCGTGGCCGGGACCGGTGGCGTACCACGAGTTCCAGCCGGACGGCCGGAGCGAGGCCGTCAGATCGCGCGGCTCCGACCAGTTGGCGCCGTCGTCGTCGCTGTACTGCAGATGCGGGGTGCGATTGCAGGGCACGTCGCAGTTCGCGGCGTCGTCGCGCCCCTCGTTGTAGGTGCTGGCCAGGACGATGCGCCCGGTGCGCCGGTCCACGACGGGCGCGGGGTTGCCGTGGGTGTCGCCGTCGCCGGGGTCGACGACCTGGAGCGGCCCCCAGGTGCGGCCGCCGTCGGTCGAGCGCTTGAGGACGATGTCGATGTCGGTGGCGTCACCGCAGTTGTGCTTGCGGCCCTCGGCGAAGGCGAGCAGGGTGCCGTGGGTCGTGGTGACGACGGCGGGGATGCGGTAGCAGGCGTATCCGGGGTCCTGTTCCGCCTTGAACAGCACGCGCTCCTCGAAACCGCCGCGCGCGTCACCGGTGTTCGCAGTTGCACCCTCGGCCCCGGCCGGGGCCGGGTGGGGGAGCAGGGCGAGCAGGGCGCCGGAGAGCAACGCCGCCGTGGCCCGTCTGGCTTTACGAGAACTGGTGGTGACGAACCGTCGGAAACGACAACTGATGCTGTGTCTGATGAACGCAAAGTGAAGGTTGTTGGAAAGGCTGTTGGAATGGCTGTTGGGAAGATGCGCCGCCGCCATGGCCCGTCCCTTTCGCGTACGGGCCCGCCGGGGCCCCACGTGTCCGGTGGGTCAACGTACGGGGCGGTCTCCGCTCTCACAAGGAACCCTCGGCGACCGTCAGTCGAAGGAGGCACAAAGGTTTACGCGGGCCGCAGTATCACCTTGCCCTGATTGGTGCGCGACTCGATGATCTCGTGCGCCTTCGCCGCATCCTCCAGCGGCAGTTCCGCGTGAACGTGCGGCCGCAGCCGGCCCGCCGCGAACAGCTCCCACAGTTCCTGCCGCCACTGCTCCATCAGCGCGGGTCGATTGCGCGCTATGAGCGCCATCTGGAAACCGATGGCGGATTTCGCGCCCACCAGGAGGTCGTACGCCTGCAGGGTGCCGCCGCCGGAGCTGTACGTCACCAGCCGTCCGCCCGGCGCGAGCGCGGCCAGGCACGGGGAGAGCAGCTCGCCGCCGACCGCGTCCAGGGCGATGTCGACCGGGTCGCCCCAGGAGGCCTCCTCGTATGCGACGACCTCGTCCGCGCCCAGGGACCGCACGAACTCCGCCTTGGCGGCCGAGCCCACCGCCGCCACGACCCGCCCTGCGCCGCGCGCCTTGGCGAGCTGCACGGCCAAGTGGCCCACGCCGCTGGCCGCGCCCGTCACCAGCACCGACTCGCCCTCGGCCGGTCTGGCGGCCTCGTACGCCCCGAGGGCGACCAGACCGCAACGGACCAGCGCGACGGCGTCGGCCGAGGTCGCCCCGTCGGGGATGCGCGAGGCCATCGCGGTGTGCAGCAGAGCGAAGTCCGCGTAGCCGTCGCCGAAGCACAGGCCCGTCACGCGCTCGCCCACCGCGAACTCCGTCACCTCCGGGCCGACGGCGACGATCTCCCCGGCGACCTCGCCGCCCAGGCTCGCCGGCAGCGGCATTCCGCCCTCGCGCACCTTGCGGACGACGGGCAGCGTCACCCCGATCGCCTCGGTGCGCACGAGCAGCTCACCCGGGCCGGGCCGGGGCACCTCGGTCTCCTCGATGTGCAGGACCTCGGGGCCGCCGTTCTCGTGATACCGGACGCGACGCATGGCATGCACCTCCACAGATTGACTTCGGCAGGGCTTGGTCGGAGCCGTCAGGGCCCCGTCGCTGGGAACCCCATCGTTGGGAACCCCATCATTGGGCTTCCCAATGAATGACTCCACCGTACACGACTTCATTGGGAACTCCAATGGTTTTCCGGATAGGCTCACCCCATGGCAGACACCAAGGCGCAGACCACGGCAGGGGCCACGGCACGGACCGCGGCGGACCCCACGCCCGCGCTCGACCGGATCCAGGCCCTCCCCAGCTGGCTGCTCAACCGCGCCTCCGTGCGCGGCCGCCGCCTCGTGGCCGAGGCGCTCGCGCGCGACGGGATGCGGATGCCGCACCACGCGGTGCTCTCCGCCGTCGCCGACCTCGGACCGGTCGCCCAGGCCGAACTCGGGCGCACCACCGGCTTCGACCCCAAGGACATGGTCGGCATCCTCAACGACCTCCAGGACCAGGGCCTCGTCACCCGCGCCCCCGACCCCAACGACCGTCGCAAGAACGCCATCACCCTCACCCCCAAAGGCCGTAAGCGCCTCACCCGCCTCGCCAAGCTCGGCGACGAGGCCAACGAGGCCCTGCTGTCCGCCCTTTCGCCCGCCGAGCGCGAGCTCTTCCTCGCCCTCCTCCAGCGCGTCGTCGAGGGCGAGGCGGGCAACTAGGATCTGCGCCGGCGGAACCGGCCATTCCCCCGGCTGCTGCGCCGACATGCGGGATCGACTGCGCCGGGGGAGGCTGAGCCTGTTCCCACGCAGGAGGTGTTCCATGCTGAGGCGCAGACTCTCCGCCTCGACCGCCGTTGCCACCGTTGCGGTGCTGGCGCTGCCGTTGTTCACTGGAGCCGGGACGGCGCATGCTGCCGAGTCGAGAACCGGGAAGCACCATCATCCCACCAAGGGGCAGATCAAGGCCCTGTTCGACCGCTGGAACGCGGCTCTGGCCAGCGGCAATGCGAACCGTGTCGCGAATCTGTACGCCCCCGACTCCGTGCTGCTGCCGACCGTCTCCTCCGAGATCCGCACCACGCGGGCGGCACGGGTCGATTACTTCAAGCACTTCCTGGAGAGCAAGCCGGTCGGCCGCATCCAGGAGCGCCATATCAAGATCCTGGGCCGTAACGATGCCGTCGACAGCGGACTGTACGAGTTCACGCTGACCAACAAGGACGGCAGCAAGTCCAAGGTCGACGCCCGCTACACGTTCGTCTACGAGCGGTGCCGGGGCAAGTGGCTCATCGTCAACCACCATTCCTCGGCGGTGCCGACAGGATGACGAAAGGCCCCGCGGACTCATTGTCCCGGGGCCTCACTCCGGATTCTTCGTCGCGATCGCTCGCAGCACCGGGATGTGGTCCCACGGAGACAGGCTGACGAACTTGGGCAGTCAGAGAGGGCAACTAGACGAGTGGTGCCAGCGCGGTGGGCTGCACCGCCCCGGCGGCGGCCGAGCCCAGCAGCAGGCCGGCCAGGTCATGGGGCGGCGCCTGCTCGCGGGTCGGAGTCGCCGCTGTGATGCGGTCCAGCCGGAAGCCCCGGCCGGACTGTCGCGTGCGGCACCAGGCGATGAGGTACCACTTGCCGTCGGCGGTGAGCAGTCCGGCCGGTTCCACCACGCGGTGGCTCTCCCGTCCTGCCGCGTCGACGTAGGACAGTTGCAGCACCGTTCCGTGGGTGAGGGCCTGTTCCACTGCGGCGCGTACCGACTCCGCGGTCCGGGCGGGCAACGCCACGATCCGGGCGGCGAGTTCCCGGGCCGCCACCGAGGCGGGACCCGTCATCGAGGCCGCGATCTTCTGGGATGCCGTGCGGGCCGCACCGGCGTAGGGGGCCGAGGCGTCGGCCGAGGCGAGCGCGGCGACAAGCGCCGAGGCTTCATCGGCGGTGAAACGGATCGGCGGCAGAGTCATCGCCGGGTCGATCGACCAGCCCCCGCCCCGCCCGGACGTGGTGCGCACCGGGACGCCGGTCTCCATCAGCGCCTGCAGGTCACGCTGCACCGTGCGTGTGCTGACTTCGAACCGCGCGGCGAGCGTCGCGACCGTCAACGGCCGTGGCGCCACCGCACGCAACTCTTCCACCAGCGCATAGAGCCGGGCAGTGCGCTTCATGAGGCCGATCATGAGGCCGACGCTACCGTCACGCGCCGGCCAGGAAATCCCGCTCCCGCTGCAGCTCGCGCTCGGTGATGGTCAGCGGGAAGAGGGTGAAGCCGTGCATCGCACCGGCGACGACGCCGAGCTGCACGGGGGCTCCTGCCGCCTGCCACCGCCCGGCCAGGAAGAGTGAGTCGTCCAGCAGTGGATCCTCAGTGCCGACGACGATGCGGGCGGGCGGCATGCCGGTCAGATCGGCGAACAGCGGCGAGACCTCCGGATCGCGGCGCTGCTCCGCCCCCGTCCCCGGCGTGAAGAGCTCGTAACTGCCCCGTATCGAGTCGGTGTTGCTGAGAAGGCGCCTGGAGCCGAACGACCGCTGGCTCGGTGTCATCGACAGGTCGTACGGGCCGAAGAGCAGGTTGGCCGCCCGGAACGCGCCCGTGATGCCGTGCCGGTCACGAAGACGCAGCAGTGTCAGGACACTCAGATGGGCGCCGGCCGATTCGCCGCCGATCAGCAGCCGTTGGGTACCGAACTCCGCCGCGGCATGGTCCACCAGCCATCGGGCGGCCGCTTCGCAGTCGTCGGGTCCGGCGGGGAACGGATGCTCCGGCGCCAGCCGGTACTCCACGCTCACCACGGCCAGCCGCGCCTGCACGGCAAGCCGCCACAACCTCTCGTCCTGTCCGTCCGCCGAGCCGAACGCCCAGCCGCCGCCGTGTATGTGCAGGTACACGCCGTCGACGTGATCCGGCACGAACGCCCGGACCTTCACCCCGCCGGCCACGACGCGGTCCTGCCCCTGCGGCAGTCTCACCGGCGGCGTGTCGCCGCCGAGCCGGTTGCGCCGCAGGAACGCCAGCATGGCGGCATCCGGCGCCTGCCCGCGAGGCGGGCGGCTTGCGGCCGCAGCCTCGAACTGTTCGTTGAATGCCAGGGTTTCGACGAGGCAGTCCTCGTCCGTGGTCGTCGTGCGGGCCGTCATGGGGATCGTCATGCATCGACAGTCTCAGCTGTCCGCGACAACGCCCTGTCACCCTTTCCCGGTGGCCTGCGTCACAGCCCGTGGCGCGTCACGCGGCGCCGAGTCCGCTGATCAGGGACTGGGTCACCATGTCGGCTCCCTGTGCTGTGGTCAGCTCCGGCATCTCGTGCGAGGCGAGGTTGGTGAGATGGATGAGCAGGGAGCGGGCCCAACGGTCCGGAAGGCCCGGGCGGATGACGCCCTCGCGCGCTGCGCGGGCCATGAAGGCGTCGAGTTGCTCGATCAGCCGGCCGAGGCGGGCGACAGCCGTCTCGTCCTGCACCTGCTGCACATCCACCGGCCACTGCCTGCTGACGGCGATGGCGCCCTCCGCGTACGAGCGAACCCTCCGCCCTGTGAAGAGCTGAGCCTTCTCCTCACGGGCCTTCCGGGGCCCGCTCCTCCAGGGCAATGCGTTCCTCACCGGCATACACGTTCATCGACGCCCCCCGCAGAAAGCCGACCAGCGTCATCCCCGTCTCCGCCGCCAGGTCCACGGCCAGGGACGACGGGGCCGACACCGCTGCCAGCACCGGGATGCCCGCCATGACCGCCTTCTGCGCCAGCTCGAACGAGGCGCGGCCGGAGACGACCAGCACGGTGCCCGACAGGGGGAGCAGGCCCTGCTGGAGGGCGCGGCCCACGAGCTTGTCGACCGCGTTGTGTCGGCCCACGTCCTCGCGCGCGTCCAGCAGTTCGCCCTCCGGCGAGAACAGCGCGGCGGCGTGCAGGCCGCCCGTGCGGTCGAAGACGCGCTGTGCCTCGCGCAGCCGCCCGGGCAGCTCCGCCAGAAGTTCCGGTGCCAGGCGCAGCGGTGACGAGCCGTCGGCCACCGGCCAGCGGGCGGTGGTGCGGACGGCGTCCAGGCTGGCCTTGCCGCACAGGCCGCAGGAGGACGTGGTGTAGACGTTGCGCTCGAGCGTGATGTCGGGGACGGGCACGCCGGGGGCGAGGCGGACGTCGACGACGTTGTACGTGTTGCGGCCGTCCTCGGTCGCGCCCGCGCAGTAGACGATGTTCGCCAGGTCCTCGGCGCCGCCCAGGACGCCCTCGCTGACGAGGAAGCCGGCTGCGAGCGCGAAGTCGTCGCCCGGCGTGCGCATGGTGATCGCGAGGGGCTTGCCGTTCAGCCGGATCTCCAGCGGCTCCTCGGCCACGAGCGTGTCGGGGCGGGCGGTCGCGACCCCGTCCCGGATGCGGATGACGCGGCGTCGTTCGGTGACCCGTCCCATGTGTCGATCAGTCCTGGTGCGCGTTGGCGGCAGTGTCGGGAAAACCGTCTCACGTGACCTGGGCCTCATCGGAGCCGGGCACCCTTCCTGCAACCCGCACCGGGGCTACCGTTCGGTAGCAAGCTGTGAGCATCGCAGCGCACAGCACCACAGCACCACAGCGCACAGCACCGCAGCGCCACCTTCCCCGCCCCGAACGACCCGATCGTGCACCGAGAGCGGAGATCCGTGATGGCACCCACCTTTCCGCGCGTTCCGCGCGTTCCGCTGGTTCTGAAACCCGGCACCGAATGGGCCACCGCCTGGCAGCGCTGCCGGGCCGTCGCCCCCGAGGCATTCCGGGACGACCGCGTCCTCAACCTCTGGAACGGCGCCTGGCAGCTGGACGGCCGTCCGCTGCCCGCCGCCACCCCCGTCGACGGCACCCCGGTCCCGGGCCCGCCCCGCCTCGACCGGGCCACCGCCCGCCACGCCGTGCGCGCCTCCCTGGACCAGCACCACGCCTGGCGCGACCTGCCGCTCGCCGAACGCAGGGCACGGGTGGGCGCCGCCCTCGACGCCCTCGCCGAGCACCGCGACCTCCTCGCCCTGCTCCTCGTCTGGGAGATCGGCAAGCCGTGGCGGCTCGCCCGGGCGGACGTCGACCGGGCTGTGGACGGCGTGCGCTGGTACGTCGACGGGATCGACGGAATGCTCGCCGGGCGCACCCCGCTGCCCGGCCCCGTCAGCAACATCGCCAGCTGGAACTACCCGATGAGCGTGCTCGTCCACGCCGTGCTCGTCCAGATGCTGGCCGGCAACGCCGCCATCGCCAAGACGCCCACGGACGGCGGCCTGTCCTGCCTGACCCTGGCCGCCGCCCTCATGGCCCGGGAGGGCCTGCCGCTGACCCTGGTCAGCGGCAGCGGCGGGGAGCTCTCCGAGGCGCTCGTGCGCGCCCCGGAGATCGGCTGTGTGTCCTTCGTCGGCGGCCGCGACACCGGCGCCCGCGTGGCCACCGCCGTCGCCGACCTCGGCAAGCGGCACATCCTGGAGCAGGAGGGCCTCAACGCCTGGGGCATCTGGAACTTCACCGCCTGGGACGCCTTCGCCCCGCAGATCCGCAAGACGTTCGACTACGCGAAGCAGCGCTGCACGGCCTACCCGCGCTTCGTCGTGCAGCGCAGCGCGTTCGCGGAGTTCCTGGCGGTGTACCTGCCGGCCGTGCGGTCCGTGCGCCTCGGCCACCCGCTGGCGGTCGACGACCCGGCGGACGAGCTGCCCGAGCTGGACTTCGGGCCGCTCATCAACGCGGCCAAGGCCGAGGAGCTCAGGGCCCAGATCGACGAGGCGGTGGATCGCGGTGCCGTTCCGCTGCACCGCGGCACGCTCGACGAAGGCCGCTTCCTGCCGGGTCAGGACACCCGGGCGTACGTCCCTCCGGTCACCCTCCTCAACCCGCCCCCGGCGTCTCCGCTGCATCACGCGGAGCCGTTCGGGCCCGTCGACACGATCGTTCTCGTCGACACGGAGGCCGAGTTGCTCGCCGCGATGAACGCGAGCAACGGAGCGCTGGTGGCCACGCTGTCGTGTGACGATCCTGCGGTGCACGAGCGCCTCGCCCCGCAGATCCGCGCCTTCAAGGTGGGCCGCGGCGTGCCGCGTTCGCGCGGTGACCGCGAGGAGCTCTTCGGCGGCTTCGGGGCGTCGTGGCGGGGCGCGTTCGTGGGAGGGGAACTGCTGGTGCGGGCGGTGACGGAGGGGCCGGGGGAGGACCGGGTGCCGGGGAACTTCCCGGAGTACCACCTGATGCCGTAGCCCCGTAAGGGGCGCGGGGAACTGCGCGACCAGCCACAGCGGACCCGCAGTCACCGGACTGCTCAGCCGATCCCCTGTCGGTCCGGCAGCAGGGCAAACACGCGGTTCGGTGCCTCCGGCACCTCCCGCTCCACGGCCTGTGCCAGGAGCGCGCGGTGCCGTTCGAGCGGCGGGCGGCGCTCCTCGGGCGCCAGGTGCAGCAGGTCGTCCAGCCCGGCGATCAGACGGCGCGTCACCTGGGGCTGACCGGTGGCGCAGCCGCGGATCTCGGTGAAGCCGAGGTCGACCAGGTCCGTCCAGCCGGGCAGGTCCTGTACGAGCCGGATGGTGCCCTTGCGGTCGTGGTGGTGCAGCGAGCCCAGCGGCCGGTCCGCGATGGCCGCCAGGAACTGGACGATGCGGTCCAGGCACTGCACGGCCGTCGTGGGGTCGTTGACGGCGGGGGACAGGGCCCGCTGGGCGATGTCGGACAGCTGCCGCAGCCCGAAGCCCAGGTCCTGGTGGAAGGTCCGTTCCACGCCCACCGACACGGTGCAGCGGAGCGCCCGCGGCGGCGGCACCGTCCCGCCGTGCACGGCCAGCACCGGGGTGCCCGGCACCACGTAGTCGCCGATCCGCGGGATCAGCCGCAGCACCGCGCCGTGCCGGCGGGCCACCCGCACCAGGCGCGTGATGTGGACGTCCCGCAGCACCCCGGCCCGCCCCCGGTGCACGATCTCCGCCCCGGCGGGCGGGAGGTCCGGGGTGCCCGGGACGGTCCGTACGTGCCGGTCCAGCATCCGGAAGGACTCCCGGATGATGCGGTCGATGACGTGGGCGACCCGCATCAGCCGGAGTGTGGAGTTCACGTACGCGACGAACAGCCCGAGGCTGACCAGCACCATCAGCACGCAGAGGATCGCGGAGACGAACGGCACGGTCGTCACCGTGCGCGGGTCGGTGTTCCCCTCGTACGACGCCTGCACCAGCAGCGCGAACAGGAACGTCGCCAGGAACACGGCGAACGTGCACTTGGTGACCCGGCTGCGGACGTACAGCCGCACCACGCGCGGCGTCATCTGCCCGGCTGCCATCTGCAGGGCGACGAGCGAGATCGAGAAGACGACACCGACGAAGGTCAGCATCGCCGAGCCCACGGTGCCGATGATCGTCTTGGCGTCGTTCGCGATCTTGATCAGCGCGTCGACGTCGCCGTAGTCCCCGTCCTCCTGCAGCGTCCGGATCAGCAGGTGATCCACCTCCAGCACCCCCGAGGCCAGCACCACGGCACCGGCGAGCCCGACGGTCGGCGCGAACCAGAACGTGTCCCGCAGATGCTCCCGCAACGGCGACAGGGGGCGCGGCACGCGCCGCGGTGCGGAGGAGTGTCCGTCATTGCCCATAAACCGACCTTATGTCTGCGGCGAAGGTGCTGGTCAACGGCACTCCGAAACCTTGATAGAGTTATCCATGTCGCCGCGGGGAACGCCCCGCAGAGACAAACACCTAGTCCGGGTGGCGGAATGGCAGACGCGCTAGCTTGAGGTGCTAGTGCCCTTTATCGGGCGTGGGGGTTCAAGTCCCCCCTCGGACACCGGCTGAGACCCCTGTTCACCAGGGGTCTTCTGCTTTTCTGGGGCATGGAGTGACCAACCACGTAACCAACGGCCCAGCGAATCCCCAGGTCAGACCGGGAGCAGACAGGTCCGAGTGGATTCGTAGTGTGCACCGTTCCACCCGGATCGGACGCCGCAAACGTCCGTTGTCAGTGGCCGCGCCTACTGTGCGCCCATGGAAGCAACCGCAGGGGAATCGACGACGGCTCGGTGCTCAGCCCACCCCGAGGTCACGCAGGACGCGGCCTCACCTGAAGGGCCGAGAGTCGATGTGCAGCCCAAAGGCATCGCGCTGTATCACGACATGCGAGTCGAAGAGGACTTCGCCAAGTGCGCCACCCGCCTTTTTTCGATCCTCAAGAAGGCTGCGGCGACGAGTCCAGGCGCCCCCCGTCACCTCTACCTAGACGTCCAAGGGCACCGCAATGCCGCCGGTGGATATGACGCCGATGCCCTGGAGATCATTCGCGAATTCCTACTGGGGTTCCTCGGCCCGTACCTCACGGAGATCAGCACACCGCTCTACCGTGTGAGGAACCCTGAATCGCAACGCGAGGACATACCTGACGTCCTCAACGTACGAGACCCTGACCGCGAACATGGCTACGACCACCGCGAGTTGCACGTACGAAACCGGGATGGCAATCCTGACCCGCGCCGGTCGAGACCTCCGGTCCGAGCTATCGCTGACTACCTCGGCCTCGATGAGCCGATTTGCCTCATCTGCTGGCAGGCGCCTGTGGAAAGGGCCCACGTGGTCCCGGAGTCGCTCGGTGGTTCCAACGATGTCCGCAACTTCGCCCTCCTCTGCTCGCGCCACCACCGTGAGGCGCCCGACGTCGCGGATGCTGAGGCGTTCTGGTCCTGGGTGGACTACGCCTGTCAACGCGACGGCCATATGAAGTGGGACGGCGTGGAGCCGGAGATGCTGGCCGCAGCAGAACGTGTCGGCCTCCACATCGACACGTCCGGGCCGGTACGGAAGAGCCTGCACCATTTCGACCGAGTCCGTGACGAACTTGTGCGTCATTACGGCTGGTGCCCAGATGACTTCGCCGGCGGCGACCACTGGGGAGCGCTGATGGCAGAGTTCCACACGGTGATGGACGCGGCGACCAGCACTCATTTCAACGTCCCCAAGAAGGCATCCACCGAGGCGTGGGCCTTCGAAATGGCCCGTAAACGCCTGAGGGACGAGGCTACGAACCACGAGGCCGGCGATGACCGGCCGACGGTGTCGAGCCTTCCGTCGGTGGATCTGGCGGAACGGACAGTGCGCAAGTCGCATGACAGCGGTGGTGCACGGAACTTGGTAGAGGCCGCGCGGCGGGCGGACATCGCGACGGAAGCGGCGGCACTCGTACGCAACCTCATCGGATCAGCGGGGGTTTCCAGCGCCGAGGAGGTGCTGCGGGGCGTCCAAGAGGAGGTTGCGGACCGCACCGCGCAAGTCGAGCGGCTGACCGAGGAGCTGATGGGCCACGCAACCTGTCGGCATTGCGGCCACGCCATAGCCCGGATCGGGGACGCTCCCTGGCGCCATACCGCTGCGGCGCCGATGTCTCGTGGCTGCCGGGCCGCCAGTTTCGACCGGGACGGCGATTGGGACGATTCTCTCGATCGAGCGTGGAAGGCGAGCCCGCCGAAGACGTATCGGTGATCTCTCGCACTTGAGGGCTCGTGCCTGAAGGAAGGGTTCAAGTCCCCCCTCGGACACCAGCAAGATTAGATGAAACCCCAGCTCAGCTGGGGTTTTTCTGTTTTTCCGGCCCGGCCCGGCGGTCAGCATGGCCAGTACCGCCTCGTGCGCCGCTGCGCCTTCCGTGCGGAGCCCGACCGTGGTTCAGGCCGCCTCCAGTTCCAAGCGGTCCAGCAGCCCGGCCGCGGTGAAGGCGTCGATCAGGTGAGTGCGGCCTTCGGTGAAGTGGCCCCAGCTGTCGAAGTGGACGGGGACCACGCGGCGGGCGGCGAGGAGGGCGGCGGCCTTGGCGGTCTGGGTGCTGTCGAGGGTGAGCAGGGCGCCGTCGAAGAGAGCGGTGCGGGCGGCGCCTGCGAAGAGGACGGCGGTGTCGACGGGGGCGAAGCGGTCGGCGATCTGTCGGACCACGTCCAGTGAGGCGTTGTCGCCGCTGACGTAGACGGTGGGCAGGTCGGGGGCGGTCAGGACGAAGCCGATCACCTCGCCAGTGACGGGTTCGCAGCCCTCGGGTCCGTGCTGGGCGGGAGTGGCGGTCACGGTCAGGGTGCCGCCGTCGGGGCGGGGGAGGTCGACGGTCTCCCAGGGGGCCAGGCCCCGGGCGGTGCCGCCGAGGCGTGCCGCGCCGCCGCGGGTGGTGAGGGTCAGGGGGATGCCGGCCAGCAGGGCGCGGCCGGAGTGGTCGAGGTTGTCGGGGTGTTCGTCGTGGGAGAGCAGGACCGCGTCGACCGGGGCGAGTTCGGCCGGGTCGATGGCGGCGGGGGCGGTCTTGGTGAGGACGTGGCCGTTGCCTCTGGGGTACTCGCCCGGAGCGTCGAAGGCGGGGTCGGTGAGGAACCGCAGCCCGCCGTACTCGATCAGGGCGCTCGGACCGCCGAAGACGCTGACGGGGGTCGTCGGCGCGGTGGGGGTGCCGGTCTCGGTCATCGCATCCACATCCTCACGGTAAATGGAAAGTTTTCCGTGAGGCACGGTAATCGAGTCTCACGGAAAACTGCAAGGGTTAGCATGAGAGGTGTGAAGGAGACCGCGACCAGCGAGCCCGCCGACCTTGCCCCGCCGCCCGCGCCGGGCGCGGAGCAGTACCGTGCGCTCGACTTCGCCAACACTGCGCTCGCCCTTCCGGGCGGCCAGTTCCTGGACCTGCTCGGCTCGCCCGAGGCGGCGGCGCGCTGGCTGGCCGAACACGAACTCGTGCCGCCGGACGTCGAGTTGTACGAGGTGTGCGCGGCCCGGCTGCGTGCCCTGCGGGATCAGCTGCGGGCGCTGCTCGCCTCACGGACCGACGCCCTCCCCGCGCCGGACGAGGCGCTGCGCGCCGTCAACGATGCACTGACCCGCGCCCCCGCGGCCGCCCTGTTGCGCTGGGATCCCGCGCAGGGCCTGCACCGGGTCCAGGCGCATCCCACCGACCGGATCGTCGACCACGCCCTCGCAGTCCTCGCCGCCGACGCCGCCGATCTGCTCACCGGCCCCGACGCCGAACGGCTTGCCGCCTGCGACTCGGCCCCCTGCCGGCGCTACCTGCTGCGCACCCACGCCCGCCGCCACTGGTGTTCGGTACGCTGCGGCGACCGTGCCCGCGCGGCCCGCGCCTACGCCCGCCGCACACGGGCCAGGGGCGAGTGAAGCGTATTGAAGTCTACTGAAATTTCAGTCAGTCCCCCCGAGGGAAGTCGCGCGCGAGGGCTGGTTAAGCTGGGTGACCGTGAGCGACCGTAGAACAGCGATCATGGAGGCGGCTGCGCGGGTCATCGCCCGGCGCGGAGTCCGCGGGCTGCGGGTCGAGGAGCTGGCCGCCGAGGCCGGGGTGTCCACCGCGCTCATCTACTACCACTTCAAGGACCGGGCAGGCATCCTGCGCCAGACCTTGGAGTTCATCAACGACCGCGCCGGGAGCTACACCACCGAGCGCGGTCCGGACGCCGCCCCCCTCGAGCCCCGGCAGGCGCTGGAACAGACCCTGCTGCTGGAGCTCCAGGACGACGAGACCGTCCGGGAGAACAGCACCGCATGGGGAGAGCTGCGCGCCAGCGCCATCTTCGAGCCCCACCTGCGGGAGGACCTGGCCAAGGCCACGCTGGTCTGGGTCCAGGAGATCGCCGACCTGCTCGGCCGGGTGCGCCCCATGACGACCGCCGCCGACCTGGCCGTCGCCGCCGAGCGGCTGACAGCATTGGTGGAAGGGCTCAGCATGCGCTGGCTCGGCGGCATCCTGCCCCTGAGGCATGCCCGCGAACTGGTGCTGGACGCCGTCGATGCGGAGTTGGAGCGACTGGGGGGCCGGTAGGCCCCGGCGTTTCCGCTGCCCTGCACGGCACCCCCCACCCACCACAGCCGCGAGTGCACGGGGACTCGCTTGCAGATCAAGTTGACTGAAAATTCAGTCAGTGCCAGAGTGCAGGGCATCAGCGGCGCTGTGCAGCAGACTCGATGTGGAGCCCCCATGAACGACCTCCGGTGGCGCGTGCCGGCCGACGACGTTCCGCATAGCCGGACCTGGATGTCCTGGCCGTCACGGAGGTCCGTCTGGGGCCGCCGGCTGGCAGGTGTCCAGCAGGACATCGCCCTCATCGCCCGCACGGTCGCGGCATACGAGCCCGTCATCATGTGTGCGCCGGACGAAACCGCCGCAGGGGCCGCCCGGGCCGCTTGCGGACCAGGGGTGACCGTCATCGGCTCGATCCCCACGGACGATCTCTGGATGCGCGACACCTGCGCCGTCTTCCGGCGCGACGGCCGCGGGAATCTCGATGCCGTCAGCCTCAACTTCAACGGGTGGGGTCGCAAACAGACGCACCGCGATGACGCCGAAGTGGCATGGGGCGTCGCCGAATTCAACGGGATCCCCATCAGCGAGGCGGGTTTCGTCGGAGAAGGCGGATCGATCGAGACCGACGGCGACGGCACGGTGATGGCCACCGAGAGCAGTCTGGTCAACAAGAACCGCAATCGCGGAATGAGCCGGGACGAGATCGAAGGGGAGGTCCTGGCGGCGTACGGGGCCGAGAAAATGATCTGGGTTCCCGGCGTCCGGGGCCGGGACATCACCGACAACCACATCGACGTCACGTCCCGCTTCGCCGCTCCCGGCGTCGTCATGGTGCAGGTTCCCCCGGACGACCAGAACGACGTCTGGGCCCGGGATGCGCGTGAGCAGTTCGCCGTTCTGTCGGCCGCGACCGACGCGAAGGGGCGGCGCCTGCGGGTGATCCGTGTGGAGGGGCCGGACACCGTCCGATCGCGGAGTTCGGCGTTCGTCGATTCGTACCTCAACTTCCATCTCGTCAACGGCGCGGTCATCGCGGCGCAGTTCGGCGACGCACGGAAGGACGACGCGGCCCGCCGCACCCTGGCCGAGGCATTTCCTGGACGCCAGGTCGTACAGCTGGACGTCGACCGTCTCATGGACGGCGGCGGTGGAATCCACTGCTCCACCATGCACGAACCCGTACCGTAGCCAGCTGAACGCCGGAGTTCTCTGTGTCCCATTCCCCTGTGTCCCGCCGCAACGTCCTGCGCTCCTTCGCCGGCATCGGCGCCCTCGCACTCGGCGCCGTGGCCTGCAGTCCGGGCGACAATCCGGCTGCCCCCGCCTCCTCGTCGTCCCCCCCGGAAGCAGAAGGGCCGCCGGTTCGGTGCCGAGTGGGAGAGCCACACCCGCACCTTCATGTCCTGGCCCGCCCTGGAGTCGGTCTGGGGCGATCAACTGCCGTCCGTGCGCGAGGACATCGCGCGGGTGGCCCGTGCCGTCGCGGAGTACGAGCCCGTGGTGCTGATGGCCCGCCCCGAGCATCAGAACGCGGCCCAGCGGGCCTGCGGCTCCCAGGTCGAGGTGATCCCGCTCATGGTCGACGACCTGTGGGCGCGCGACACCGTCCCCCTGTTCGTCGAGGACTCCGGGGGCGTCCTCGGCGTCGACCTCAACTTCAGCGGCTGGGGCAACAAGCAGGAGCACGCCAACGACGCCCAGGTCGGCCGACTCCTGCTGGGGAAGTACGACATCCCGCGCGCCAAGGCCCCGCTGGTCGCCGAGGGCGGCTCCTTCGAGACGGATGGTGAGGGCACCTTGTTGATCACCGAGAGCTCGGTGGTCAACAAGAACCGCAACCCGGGGAAGAGCCGCGACCGGATCGAGGCCGAGATCAAGAGCAGTCTGGGCATCGAGAAGGTGATCTGGCTGGCCGGTGTGCGCGGCAAGGACATCACCGACGCGCACGTCGACAGCATTGCCCGGTTCACCGCGCCGGGTGTCGTCCTCGTGGACCGCGCCTTCCCCGGCAGCCCCCCGGACGTCTGGTCCCGCGCAGCCGACCAGGCCAGGTCGGTGCTCCAGGACACCACGGACGCTCGCGGCAAGTCCCTGGAAGTCATCGACCTGCCCCAGCCCGACCTCGACAGGATCACCGGCCGGGGCGACGCCTTCGTCTCCACCTACGCGAACTTCTATGTCGCCAACGGTGCGGTGTTCATGCCCCGCTTCGGCGACGCCAAGGCCGACGACCATGCGAAGGGGGTCCTGCAGGACCACTTCCCCCAGCGCGACATCGTGCAGGTGAAGATCGACACCATCGCCTCGGGCGGAGGCGGCATCCACTGCTCGACCCACGACCAGCCCGGCAGGCCGGCCAAGTAGCGACCGCGAGAGCACAGGCTCACTCACGAGCCGTGTGCGCTCCCGGGGCCGTAAGTCTTCCCGGGCGCCATCACGCGCCGGCGGCCAGGAGTACCAAGGCGCCGCACACCAGGACGTACGCGCCGAGCGCGATCCACGCGCCCCGGTGGCCGAGTTGTTCGGCCCGGGCCGTGGACCCGCCTCCGGCCGTCCAGCGCCAGGAGAGCACGGTGCCGGCGACCGCCATGAGGAGGAACGCCAGGGTCGTCAGGTGCAGGTCGTCGATGAGGGGCAGGCCGTCTGTGCTGGTGATGACGGTGTTCGCCTGCTGCATGTTCAGTACCGTCACGAACAGCGCCCCGCCGAGCACGGCGAGCCGGTTGTGCAGGGCGTCCAGTCTTTCGGCCGTTGCCAGTTCCTCGTGCTGTGCGGACAGGAGGAATGTGGACGTGGCGATCAGGACGGCCAGGTAGATCGGGGTGGTCAGCTTCCAGAAGGCGGTCGGGTCGCGGCGTGCGAGGTCGATCTGGATGCGGACCCTGCTGTACGTACTGCCGTGTTTGAGGGTCTTGTCGCCGTACGTGGTGGTGTAGTGCTTGTCGGCAGTGACCAGCCGGAAGCGGGTGACCCGCCAGCCGCGTGGCTGGATCTCCGGGTTGAACTCCGAATCGGAGTTGTTCACCGTGAACCGGAAGTGACCGGTGTCCTCGGGTGCGGTGGCGAGCACTTCGGCGCGCTGGTGGTCGAAAGGGGAGTCGCGTACGTCCCAGTCCTGCCGGAACGAGCTCTGCAGCCGTACCTGGTCCAGGACGTGGCCGCCCTGCTCGATCACGTTCGGATCCGTCGTGTCGGGGGCGTCGGCGTTGGAGTAGGACAGCTTGGGCAGAGGGTCGACGCTCCGGTTCGGGCACACTGTCCACAGCCACAGGCGCGCCGAGAACCTGTCCTTCGCGGGGTCGATGTCGTACAAGTCGCTCACGTAGGCGCCCAGTTCGCAGTGCGGGACGCCGCCGGCCCGGGCGGAGGGAGCCGCGGTCGCGGGAGGAGCGCTCAGCAGCCAGGACGCCAGTGCGCCGAGGAGCGCGGCCAGTGCGGCGTGAGTGGAGGTCGGGGTGAGGAAGCGCGGTCGCTGGAGGGGTTCCGCAGCCATGGGACATCATCGTCGTCCACGCCGGCCCGGGCGGGAAAGACCGGGCCGGCTGTATGCACCGGTGTGGGTGAAGCGGCGCCATGGCGTTCGGGTCGACCTGACCAGATCGGACCGCACGCGTTGCCCAGTGGCCCGATCCGATCGTTATCGGCCATTCAACCCACAAATGAGTCAAGCGCGTTGATAGGTCACGTAAAGGACAGGTAAGATCAACTTCTCGTCGCTTGGCGCGGCTCTTCAGGGCTGTTTTGCCCGACGCGGTATTAATGCAGCCACCGGCAGGTGTCTGACTCGGGGTAATTCCCCGCAATCCTCCGACGAATAGGTTCGGCATGCCTGCTTCCTCTCGTATCCGCACGCTCCTCGGCCCGCTCGGTCTCGCCTCGGCCGTCGCCGTGTCCCTACTCGCCTTCGGCCCGGCCGCGCACGCCGCTCCCTTCCCGTCGGAGCCGCTGCCCGCCGACCCCGGCATGACCGAGCTGGTGGCGGGCGACTTCAACCATGACGGCAAGAAGGACCTGCTGGCCGTCCAGGTCTCCACCGGCAAGCTCTTCCTCTACCCCCGGGCCAACGGCAAGGGCCTCGACACTTTCGGCCAGCGGATCGAGATCGGCTCCGCCGCCTGGAACGGCATGCGGAACCTGACCGTCGGCGACTTCGACGGCGACGGCATGGACGACCTCGTCGCCGTCAAGAAGGAGACCGGCGAGCTCTTCCTGTACCCCGGCACCAAGGGCAAGGGGCTGGACACCCTCGGACACCGGGTCCTGATCGGTACCGGTGCCTGGAACGGCATGAACCACCTCGCCGCAGACAACAGCGACGGCAGCAGGGCCGGCCTCTTCGCGGTGAAGGCCGACACCGGCGAGCTGTTCCGCTACCCCAACACGGGCAAGCCCGGTACCGACATGCTCGGCAAGCGCGTCAAGGTGAGCAGCCGCAACTGGAACGGCATGAACAAGCTCGTCCCGGCCGACGGCTTCGACGCCCTCGGCGGACCCGAGCTCATCGCCACCGAGACCAAGACGGGCAAGCTGTTCCTCTTCCAGTCCGCCCCCGGCCCCGAGGGCAGGATGTTCGACGGCCCCGGCATCGAACTCGGCACCGCAGGCTGGAACGGCATCTCCGACTACGCGGCCGGCGACTTCGACGGCGACAGCCAGACCGACCTGGTCGCCGTGGCCTCCGCCCCGCACGAGACCGGCAAGCTCTACCTCTACGCGAACGACGGCTCCAGCGGCGGCTTCAAGGGCCGCGTCGAGATCGGCGCGGGTGGCTGGTAGTCAGCCCGGCTGCCCGGACCGGCGGTTTGGATCAACAGCCCTGTTCCTTATATCGTTTGGCGCTGGAACCGTGGAGGGAAGGGCCTGATGGCAACCAAATTTGAGCAGGTCGAAGAAGCCGAAAAGGATGCACCGGGAGTCGAGCCGGTCGCCGTTCCGGTCGGTGGTCAGGAAATCACAACGTACTGGCGGAAGATTCATCACGATGATCTCAACCCGGCAGTGACGGAAGACGTGTTCACCGTCGAAATTCTCGTTCCGGTCGTGGGCACCGAGGAGTACGAGACCGGCGAGACGAACGAGGACGGCAGCCTCGTGCTCGCCACCCGCCCGTGCCTGACCCACGAGCGGCGGGAGGTGGACCTCGGCAAGGAGTCCATGGACAAGCTGCTCGAGGCCCTGCAGCCGTTCCTCGCCGTGTCGCGCGAGCCGCAGCCGATTCCTGCGCAGGCGCGGAAGCGGAAGGCGAAGGCGTCCGCGTAGTCCTCGCCGCCGGGCGCGGCTGGGCCTGCTCTTGCCGGCTCAGCCGTGCGTCGCGGTGCGCACGAATCGGGCCCATTCCGTTCGTGGGACGGTGAGGTGTTGCCTCGTCACGTCCTTGGAATCCCTTATACGGACGGAATCGTCCGTGACGGCCACCTCCACGCATGCACCGCCCTCATTGGTGCTGTGGCTGCTTTTGAACCAGACTGATCTCATGTTTCTCCCGGCAACTTCTCGATTGCCGTCAGGGAGTCACGGGGCGTGAGGGCCTGGGCCCGGATGCTGCCGTAACGTGCGGCAAGCATACGGACCTCTTCCTGATCCGTGATCAGTTTGCTGGCGTTCTGGATTTCCAGATACCCCACCTGCGGTTGTCCCTTCGGGGTGAGCAGGATGAAAGCCCCGCCCAGTCCTGCGTGCTCGGTGCGGTCCGTCGGCATCACCTGGAGCTGCAGGCTCCGCATCTGCCCGAGTCGCAGCAGGTGTTCCAGCTGCCTGCGATGAACTTCTCGCCCGCCGAGCGGGCGGTGCAGTACCGACTCCTCGATGACGCTCGTCACGAGCGGCGCGGGCCAGCGCGTGAGGATTTCCTGCCGGGCCAGTCGGGCGGTGACGCGCTGTTCGATTCGTCTGCTCGTCGAGCAGCGGCATGCGCATACCGAACAACGCGCGGGCGTGTTCCTCGGTCTGCAACAGGCCGGGGAACACCTGGTTTCCGTACTCGTGGAACTCGACCGCCTCCGCTTCCAGCCGGGCGTAATCCCTGAACCACACCGGATGCCGGATACGCATGGCCTGCCTTGCCCGCTCCACCGCATCCGCCGCGGCCGTCAGGACGCCACCGGCGTCGAGCAGTTCGTCCATCGCCGCCAGCAGCTCCGGCTGCGGCACCCGCCGCCCCTGTTCGATCGAGGCGATCGTCTCCTCGCTGTATCCCAGCCGTCGGCCCAGCTCCCGCTGTGTCAGTCCGGCGCGCTCGCGCAGCGCCTTCACTTGCCGTCCCAGCACGCGGAACAAGTCCGCCGCGCCCTGGTCGGCGTCCTCGTCCGTCGGGTGCGCCAACCTCATCACCGTCCCCTGGCCGTACACAAGTACAGCTACCACTCCGGAATTCTCGCGGCCACCTTAGAGTCGTCCGGACACGCTCAGTGATGCGAACCAAAGGGATTCACCCCGCCCGGGCAGGAAGTAAAACCAGGCGATCGACGGATTTTTTCCGCCAATTCCTGACGATCTACCACCCCGCCGAGGCACAGTGGGAGCACCATGCACTCCGCAGGGGGAGGAGCTCGCAGTGAATGCAGCGAACGCAGCGAATGACGTCCGGGACGTGGTGGTCATCGGTGCCGGGCCCACGGGGCTGGCGCTTGCCGTGGGGTTGCGGCAGTACGGGGTGGACGTGGTCCTCGTGGAGAAGGAGGCGCGGGAGAAGCGGGAGGCGCGGGCCGGGGTCATCTGGCAGCGGGAGTTGGAGGTGCTGGACGACCTCGGGTGCGCCGAAAGGTTTCTCGCCGCCGGGCTCCCGCTGCAGCGCGTCGAGGTGCACGCCGAAGGGCGCAAGGTCGGCGCGATCGATCTGACGGCCTCCCGCACACCGTTCCCGCGGCCGCTGGCCATCGAACAGGACGCCGTGGAACGGCTGCTCGGCGAGCGGCTCGCCGAAGTGGGCGGTGACGTGGAGTGGTCCACGGAGGCCGTGGCCGTACGGACGCACGAGGGCGGCGCCGAGGTCGACCTGCGCTCGGCCGACGGGACGCAGCGGACCGTGCGGTGCGCATGGGTCGTGGGGTGCGAGGGTTCCCGCAGCATCGTGCGCAAATCGCTCGGCATCCCCTTCGAGGGGGACCGGCGGCCCAACCTGCAGTGCGTGCAGCTCAACGCCGAAGTCGAGTGGAAACACCCGTACCGGCCGGACCAGAGCTTCTTCTTCCTGGAGCGTGGTGCGTCGATGGGCGTCTCGCCCCGGCCCGGCGGCGGGTACCGGTTCTTCTGCTTCCGCACCGATCCCGACCCCTCGCAGGTCGAGCCGCCCGGTGTCGAGGAGATGCGCGCGCTCCTCGCCGACACCGTCCACGACCCCGACGTGCGGCTCGTGCCGACCGACCCGCCGTGGGCCAACCGGGCCCGCTTCCAGGACCGGTTCGCCGCGACACTGCGCGAGGGACGGGCCCTGCTCGCCGGGGACAGCGCGCACCTGTGGGCCCCCATCGGGGGGCACGGGCTCAACACCGGGCTGCGCGGGGCGCACAACCTCGCCTGGAAGCTCGCCGCCGTGCAGCGCGGCTGGGCCGGCGAGGAGATCGTCGACACCTACGCCTCCGAGCAGCGGATCACGGCGCAGAAGGTGATGCGGGAGATGCAGCACGACGTGCTCGAACTGCCGCCCACGGCCGTGACCCTGCTGGGCATGCGGACGCTCGGGCCCCGGCTGCTCGGCAGTACGTGGTTCCCGGCGCGCATCCGCGCCATCCTCAGCGACCTCACCATGCATCACCGTGAGGGCGCACTGGCCGAACACCGCGCCGCACGCGGCGGGTTGCGGGCCGGTGACAGGCTGCCGGACTTTCCCGTCACGGTGGACGGGGAGCCGTGGCGGCTGCACGACCTGCTCTCGTACGAGCGGTGGACGCTGCTCGTCGCGCCCGGCGCGGACGTGGACGGGGGCGAGCTGGGGGACGTCCTCGCACGGTGCGCCGTGCCGGTCGAGGTGTTCCGGCCGCGGCTGGAGCGGGGGGCGCCGGGCAGGTTGCCGGGCGCCGGGCTTGTGCTGGTGCGGCCCGATCGGCATATCGGGCTGGTTGCCGATCGGGCGGACGATCTGGAGGCCTACCTGCAGCGGTGGTTCTCCGGTAAGGGGTGAGCGGTTCTTCGGCTGCAGGTGCGTCGTGGCTGGTCGCGCAGTTCCTCGCGCCCCTTCGGGGCGCATGCCGCTCGACCGGCGCGTCCCGGCCAATGGGGATAAATTGGTTAAAGGTGTACGGGAGAGGAGGGACGGCATGTCCTCGAAACGACGCCGCAAGAAGAGGAAGTCGCGCGTGAAGGCCGCCAACCACGGCAGGCGGCCGCAGTCCTGAGCGAGAGCGCTCCGCAGCCGCCTGCTCAGTAAGGCGGCTGCGGGTCCTCCTCGGCCGGTCGCGCCGTTCCCCGCGCCCCTTGCGGGGTGTCACCCGGCCGTACCATCAGTCGTTCCGGTCCGTGGAAGACCAAGTCCTCCGCGTACCGCACCGGTTCGTCCGCCAGCGTCAGCCGCGGCAGGCCCCGCAGCAGTTCCCCCAGCCCCAGTTCCGCTTCCGCGCGGGCCAGCGGGGCGCCGACGCAGTAGTGGATGCCCATGCCGAAGCCCGCATGGCGTCGTGCGTCCCGGCGGATGTCCAGGTGGTCGGGGTCGGTGAAGTGGTCCGGGTCGCGGTTGGCCGAGCCCAGGACCATGGTGACCTTGTCGCCTTTCTTGATCGTTCGGCCCCCGATCTCGTCGTCCCGGTGCGCCCAGCGGCTGATCATCTGCACCGGCGAGTCGTGGCGCACCAGTTCCTCCACCGCCGCCGGGAGCAGTTCCGGCCGCTCGCGCAGCAGCGCGAGCTGTTCCGGGTGGGCCAGCAGTGCCAGCAGGCCCTTGCCCAGCAGGTTCGTCGTCGTCTCGTGGCCCGCCGTCAGGAGGTGGATGCACGTGCCCACGAGCGTGTCGTCGTCGTCCGGCTCCGCCGCGGCGAGCATGGCCGCGATCAGGTCCGTACCGTCCTCACCGTCCTCCTTCGACCGGCGCCTCGCCAACTCCTCGCGGAAGTAGGCGTCCAGCTCCCGCGCGGCGTCGTCCGCGACCGCGAAGGCGTCCGGCCTGCGGGCCACCCGCGAGCTGGTGGCCTGCTGGAGGTCCACCGCGCGGGCGCGGAACCAGGGGCGGTCCGACCGTGGCACGCCCAGCAGTTCGCTGATGACGAGGATGGGGAGGGGCGCGGCGAAGCAGTCCACCAGGTCGGCTTCCCGCTCCGCTCCCAGCTCGGCGATCAGGCCGGCCGCCAGTTCGCGGATGCGCGGGCGCAGGCCCTCCACGATGCGCGGGGTGAAGGCCTTGGCCACCAGCGCCCGTACCCGGGTGTGCTCCGGCGGGTCCATGAAGACCATCCAGTGCGAGGCGGTCCGCTTGAGGTGCGGGCAGGTGCCGGGGATGCGGGAGGGGAGCGCCCCGCGTCCGTACTCGCGCCGGGTCAGCACGTGGGCCACGTCGTCGTGGCGGAAGAGGTACCAGGTGTCCTCCGCCCGGTGCACCGGGTCGTGTGCGCGGTAGTGCCGGTAGAGGGGGTACGGGTCCGGGAGGTGGACGTCCGCCGTGCGGAAGGGGTCGGGGGTCTGTACCGTCATCGCGCACCTCGTACCGTGTCGGCGAGCCGGCCCGGATCGGCGGGCAGTTGCGTACCGCGCCAGGCCACGTGTCCGTCCGGGCGGACCAGGACGTGGGGCTTTCCGTAGAGGGCTGCGACCGATGCGTCGTGGCAGCGGGTCGTCTCCAGCGGAACCCGCCGGTCCGCGAAGGCCGTTGTCAGGGCTGTCAGGGCCGTCGGAGGGGCCGCGGGCTCGTCGGTGAAGGACAGCAGCCGGAAGCCCTGCCCGAAGAGGTCCAGCGTCGACGTCCCCTCGTCCAGCCAGGCGTGCGGGGCCCGGCCGCCGGGCACCGCGTCGGTGCGCCAGTCGCCGTCGCCGTCGCCGTCGCCGACGACGAGGTCCGAGGCGTAGCGGAAGCCGAAGTGCACGTCCGGCGCCTCGAACTCGCTCCGCACCCCGCCCCGTTCGAGCTCCTGCGCCAGCTCGGCGCGGGCCCGGGCGCCGTCCTCCGAGTTGAGGAGGATCTCCTTCGGCAGCTCGCGGGCCATCGTCCGCATCAGGTTCACGTTGGCCTCCTCCAGGCTGCGCTCGGCCACCGGGCGCCGCTCGGTGTCGTAGGAGTCGAGCAGGCCGGGGCCCGCCCAGCCCGCCAGTTCGGCGGACAGCTTCCAGCCCAGGTCCGCGGCGTCGCAGATGCCGGTGTTCATGCCGAAGCCGCCGGAGGGCGAGAGCGTGTGCGCCGCGTCGCCGGCCAGCAGCACCCGGCCGCTGCGGAAGCGCCGGGCGACGCGGTGGGTCAGGTACCAGACGTTCTCGGAGACGATCTGCAGCGGGGTGTCGAAGGCGATGGCCGCCCGGACCATGGCCAGGGCGTCCTCGTCGAGGTCGCGGTTCCCGGCGTGCCCGCTCGCCGCCACCGTCAGCCGGTACAGCTCGCGCCCGTCCATGGAGCGCAACGGGAAGCGCAGGGCGGGCGGCTGGGTGAGGAAGTGCACCAGGGCGCCCCGCGCGCCCAGCTGGCGGCGTAACTGCGGTGCCCGGAAGAGGATGTTGCGGAAGACCCGGGTCGCGTGCCGGGACGGTGCAGGGATGCCGGCAGTCTTGCGCATCGGGGACGAAGCACCGTCGCAGGCGACCAAGTAGCGGGCCGTGACGGTGAATCGGGATCCGTTCCGCAGGTCGGTGGCCCACGCCGTGACGCCGTCGGGGTCCTGGCGGAAGCCGTCCACCCGGCACTCGCGCCGCAGCGGCCCCTCGGGGTGCACGCCCACCTCCCGCGCCAGCAACGGGGAGAGCCAGTGCTGCGGGCAGACCTGCTCCGGCTCGGGGGTGTACGGCAGGGGCGGGCGGGTGTCGGCGGTGCCGAAGGGGAGCCGGTGGATCTCGTGGCCGCCGACCGCGGTCACCCAGGCGACGTCCAGCGGGTGATCGCCGGGCCATCCCGCGTCGCGGATCCGCCCGGCGACTCCCCAGCGGCGGAAGAGTTCCATGGACCGCGGGCCCACCGTGCCCACCTTCGGGTGGACGACCGTGCCGTCCGAGGCGTCCAATATCAGAAACCGTATGCCGCGGTACCGCAGGTCCAGGGCCAGCGCCATGCCGACCGGGCCCGCACCCACGATGAGGACGTCGGTGTCGAGCATCGTCGGTGTCGTCTGGTGCGTCATGCCTCAGGTCCCCTCACGGCGGAAGAAGTCGGCGAAGAAAGCGCTCAGTTCGGCGACCTGCGCAGGCACCGGAGCACACTTGCGCGCGGCCGCCGACAGGTGCTCGAAGCGCAGCGCCAGCGAACGGCGCGCCACGTCCGGGCGGGGGATGCAGGCCGGTACGGCGTCGAGCTCGAAGGTCGGGCCCGCGGTCCGGCCGCGCCGCCCCGACTCCATGGTGACCAGCAGCTCCGCGAGCGGGCGCATCATGCCGGTCATCACGTCGATGGAGGCGTTCATCAGCTTCGACCGCCGCAGGCTGCCGTCCGGGCTCTCCCCGAAGTGCTGCACCATCAGCTGCAGCATCATGTGGTACGAGCGGTTGAACAGCCGCCCCACCGCCCGTGCTTCGGGGTCGGTCACCGACTCCTTGGCCGCGTCACCCGCCCCCAGGGTGGGGTTGCGCAGCACCGGGTAGGCCGGGTTCCACGGCAGCAGCCTGCCGTGCGGGCCCGGCACGCGCTCGCTCGTCAGCACCTCGCCCATCCGCAGGAAGGTGTGGAAGTGCGACGCCTCCGCGGGCCCGGCGGCCCCCGCGGGCACCGCCCCGCCCTCGCCCTGCTCGGTGATCAGGTCGACGGCGAACAGGGCGCTGGTGAGGTCGTCCACCTCCAGCTGGTAGTCCGGGTGACGGTCGTTGACGGACTCCCGCAGGAACAGATGGTGTTCGCCGCCGCCGCGCCCCTTCTCCACCAGGAACAGGTCGGGAACGCGCTGCAGGCCCTCCCGGATGCCCGCGTACAGATCGCTCACCGAGCTCCACGTGAAGCCCAGCGGCACCACGCGGCTGCGGCCGCCGCCGTTCTCCCGGCGGACGTCCGGGGCGAGGCCCGCCGGCTGCTCGATCGCGATGTAGCGCTGCACGCTGCCGATGCTCAGCCCCTCCAGGGCGAAGTCCAGCGGCACCGGCAACTCCGCGTTGAGCGTGCCGAAATCGATCGCCGGCACGTGGAACGGTTCGCCCAGGGCCGTGATGATGTTGTTCACCAGCAGGAAGTGGATCATCTCCTCGCGGGCCACGTTCAGCAGGCTGCCGCGGATCCCGTCGTCCAGCGTCGCCCCGCCCTGCCCGCAGGCGATCTCCAGCTGCTCCGGCGTCCACAGGCCGCGCCGCACGTACTCCTGCCCGGCGCCGTAGGCCGGTACGGAGAAGGCCGCGTACAAATACTCCAGCGTCACGGCCAGTTCGAGTGCGGCCGCCTGCTTCAGCGTGGCCCACAGCTCGCCGCGGGTGCTGATCGCCGGGCCGGTGCCCGTCAGCGCCGGGACGGTGAGCGGCGGGCGCACCCGCGCCTGCTGGTTGCGCAGATACGCCAGCAGCAGGCGGGCCTTGGGGTCGGACAGGTCGCGGGTGGGCGGCATGTAGTAGGTCTTCGGCTTGTTGCGCGGGTCGCACATCTGCCAGGCGAGTTCCGCGTACGTCTCCACCTTGCACTGGTCGGCCAGGCTGAAGACCTCCGAGCGCATGAAGGTGGAGATCTGCTCGTAGTAGGCGAAGATCTCCTCGTGCAGCAGGGCGAAGTCCACGTCCTGGCGCGGGATGTCGTCCAGGTGCCAGTCGTCGGGCAGGACGCGCACGGCCAGCCAGCCGGCGCCCGCCCAGAAGCCGAGCGCGTCGGCGTCGTCGTACGCCTCCCACGCCGAGCCCGGGCCGCCGGGCCCGGGACACGGCACGTCGTCGGGGTCGGCGGAGAGCAGGACGCGGCAGGTGCCCGCCCGCTCGCCGCGCAGCACGAGCGTTCCGTCGCCGTGCTCGTCGGTCCGTACGACGCACTCCTCCGCGTGGCCGCCGGCCCCGTCGCCCACGCCCACGATCACCGCGTCGCCGGTACGGGCCTGCGAGGAGCCCGCCGCCTTGTCGGCGGGCAGGGCGCGGGGGTTGAAGTACTGGCGGACGTGCACCCGCTCCACGCCCGCGGGGCGGCCGCGGACGTACGAGCGCAGCGGTACGCGCACGGCGTGGTCGTCCTCACGCGCGAGGTCGCGGTGGTGCAGGACCAGGAGCGCGTCGTCGGTGTGGACGGTGGTCTCCTTCTCGGTCAGCAGTGTCACCCGCCGCCCGCCCGGGGTGGAGGCGGTCAGGCACAGGGCCTGGTGCTCCGCCTCCTCCCAGCCCGGCTCGGCGGGCACGTGGACGAGGCCCGAAGTGAGGTCGCCGGCGCGGTAGACGGCGGCCGGCAGCCGGGCGACGAGGCGCCCGGCTGCCGCGGTCCGCAGCTCCAGGTCCCCGGCGTCCAGCGGCGGGCCCAGCCGGTGCAGCGGGCCGGGGCCCGGCTGCGCGGCCCGGGTGGTGACCGGCACCGCGGAGACCATGTTGAACTGCGCCCGCCCGGCGGCAACATCGACGGTCAGGTGGTGCAGCACGCGCTCCTGCCGGGGGACCATGAGCCGCCCGGCCGGGTGGGTGCGCAGCTCGTGCGCGTGCCAGGGCGCGATGGTGCCCCGGACGCGCCAGTGGCTCGGCGCGTCCGGGACCAGAGGTGTGGTCATGCCGTCCAGCGCGAACTGCACGACGAGCCCGTCCGCACCCCTTTCGACGGCCTCCCGCAGCGTACGTACCGCGGGGGAGGACTCCGCGTCGGGCAGCCACTCCGGCCCGCCGCCGTCGCCGTCCGCGGTGACCACGAACTGGTGCACCGCGCAGTAGCGCAGTTGAGACGCCCACGGGTGCCCGGAGGCCTCGCCCAGATCCCGGATCCGGGCGAAGTCCACCCAGCGCGGCGGCAGGAAGCCGCCGACCGGGCCGCTGAGCATGTAGCCGCTGCCCTCGTCGTGCGAGCGCCCCACGCGCCCGAAGCCGAACCGCCCCACCATCAGGGCCGTGGTCCAGCGGGACGCCGGGTCGAGATCGAAGATCCGGGCGCGGTTGACGGTGGTGCGCAGATACTCGTTGTAGTGGCCCCAGACGTCCACCGTCCGGCCCACCACCGGGTCGCCGGTGTCTGCGCGTCCGTCCTGTCCTTCTACGCTCACGATGCGCGCATCGAGCCAGAAGTGTCCGTTGCCGTCGAAGTTCCAGCCCTTGGCGGCGCTGAACTCCCCGTGCGGATCCGGCCGTCCGTCGGCGCCGAAGCGCGGACCGCCCTGCTGGAGGCGGTCGTGGTACTCGGCGGCGGGCCGGTCCGCGGGGAACGGCCGCCCGTCGTGCGCCAGCGCACGCTGGGCGGCCAGGTCGACCAGCCCGCTGCGCGGGCCGGTCGGCAATTTGGTCGTCGCGGTGCCCGCGAAGTGCAGCCGCGGCAGGTCGAAGACGCTCATCACAACGCTCCGGCAGGGTCGTGGTGGCCGGATACCGCCGGGGCCCGGCGGCCGGGCGCGAAGGACTCGACCTCCTCGACGGCGCGCAGCGCCGACTCGATCGCCCCCTCGATCCACGCCGGGGCCGTCGAGCAGTGCTCGCCGGCGAAGAACAGCCGGTTCACGGGACGGGAGGAGCGCGCGAGCTCCTCCTCGCACTCCTGCGCGCTCTTGCCCCACCGGGTGGTGCAACCCCCGCCCGTCCAGGGGGAGTCCGCCCAGGCCGCGCTCACCGCGTCCAGGACCATGCCCGGCGAGAGCAGCTCGGGGTGGACCTCGCTCAGCTCCTGCAGCACCAGCCGGTGCCGCCGCCGGGCCGGCATCCTGCCCAGCCGCCCGGCCTCGTCGCCGATGGTGTAGCTGGCCAGCAGCGCGGCCCCGCGGCCCGGGTCGCCGTCGACGGGCGGGTAGTAGGTCTGCCGGATCCGCCCGCCGGTGAAGGAGGCGCCCCCGCGTATCCCGCCCTCGCGCCAGAACGGCTCACGGCAGTGGAACGCCACCTTGGTGGCAGGGCAGTAGTCGACCTCCTCCAGCACCGCCACCTTGTCGGGGTCCAGCCCCGTCAGACGCATCCGCCGCAGCGCCGGGAACGGCACCGTGCAGACGACGAAGTCGCTGCGCCGGACGATGATGCGCGGGCCCGAACGGATGCGCAGCACCACGTCGTCGCTGCGCACGTCGATGCCCACGACCCGGTGCCCGAAGGACACCGGCGCGCGCAACTGCCCCGCCAGCCGCCGCGGCAGCTGGTCCATCCCGCCGTCCAGCCGCAGCAGCGCCGGGGACGTCTCGGTCAGGATGTCGTCGAGGAAGCTGTTGAGCCGCCCGCTGCAACCCGCCCGGACGCCCGGGTGGGCCGTGAAGAGCGAGTGCAGGTCGACCCGGTCGCGGGCGGCGCCGCGCAGGTGGCGGGCGAGGTCCACGTGGGCCACCAGGTCCAGCAGCTGGCGGCGCAGGTCCTCGCGGAGCGCCTCGCGCAGGTCCGGCGGGGCGGTCGCGTCGACGATGGCCGTCAGCCACGCGCCGAACGTCACCACGTCGTCGGAGTACTCACGTCCGGGGCAGTGCGCTGCCAGGTCGGCCCGGAACGCCTCGCGCAGCGGACCGGGCGCGTCCTTGATGCGGACGAAACCGCCCGCCGTCTGCAGAAATGCATTTTCCTCCGACAGGAGTGTCGTGAACACGCGCAGCTTGCTGCCCAGGCGCAGCCGCCGAATGTATTCGAGAGTGCGCCGGTGGTGCGTCGGAATCCGCATGGCGCCCAGTTCCACGGACGGCGCGCCCGGGCCGGAGCCGAAACGATGGGTGTGGATGCGACCCCCGATGCGCGTGTTGCCCTCCAGCACGTCCACCCGGTACCCGAGCCGCTCCAGCTCGTAGGCGGCCACCAGGCCGGCTATTCCGGCGCCTATGACCGTGACGTGACCGCCCCCGCCGGCCGGCCCGCCGAAGTCGCGAGCATGCCAAATCCGCGTGGTGTCGGACATGGAATTTTCCCCCCGTAAATGTGCATCAATTCCCCGTTTGAGCCCTCATAGAGTTTTCATAGACGCCTGACGAGTGCAATAAAGTTTCAGGACAGCCCGCAAACCCGTACCGGATTCTTCGCAGGTGTCGACGAATGCTTAGACGGCATACGCCCGTTGCGGTCGCGGGCCCGAGCACGCGGCCCGGTACCCCGAGGCCGCGTCAGGTCCGTACTCCCCCGGGAGTAGGAAAAGATCCGTACTCAGGGACGACGACGGGAGCCTCCGGCGCGGGGCATCGTGGAGGCATGGACGACTTCGGGACGGCTCGCAGAGGAGAGCAGTGAGCGCGCTGGTGGTGTCCGTCCTGCTCTGCCTGGTCTCCGCCGGCTGCTACGCGGCCGCGGCCATCGCGCAGGAGCGGGTCGCCGCCACCGGGGAGGACGGCGGAGGGGCGTATCTGCCGCTGCGCCGCGCGGGTTGGTGGGGCGCGGTCGCCCTGACGTGCGCCGGCGCAGGGCTGCACGTGGTGGCGCTCGCCTTCGGGCCGCTCAGCCTGGTGCAGCCGCTCGGCGCGCTGACGATCGTCTTCGCGCTGCCCATGGCGGCGCTCTTCGACCGGCGCCCCGTCGGGGCCGCCGGATGGCGCGGCGCGCTCCTGGCCACCGTCGGCCTCGCCGGGCTGCTGAGCCTGACCGGCCCGTCGCGCACCGAGTCCCTGGGCGGCGCCCAACGCCCGTTCCTCACCGTCGCCGTGCTCGCGGCCGTGGCGGCGCTGCTGCTGCTCGCGCGCTGCATGCGCAGACCCGTCGTGCGCGGCGTGGTGCACGCGGCGGCCGCCGGGGCGGCCTTCGGGATGGCCTCGGTCTTCACCAAGGCCGCCGACGAGGACCTGGAGGCGCACCGCATGAGCACGCTGCTGCCCGCCCTCGGCGTGATCGCCGTGCTCGCCACGGCCGGGATGCTGCTGTCCCAGGCCTCCTACCGGGGCGCCGGACTGGCGGCCCCGCTGTCGACCGTCACCATCGTCAACCCGGTGGTGGCCGCGGCCGTCGGCGTCGTGGTGCTGGGGGAGGGCTTCCGGTACGGCCTGGCCGGCGGCCTGCTGGCCGTTGCGGCCGGAGCGGTGGCGGCGGCAGGCGTGGTCGTCCTGACGTACCGGTCCGCCGGTGAACCCGGCGTTGCGGCACGGGAGATCGTGGTGACGGAGCACCGGGTGCCGGCGGCACGGGTGCCGGACCGGTGCCCGGTAGGGGGCGCGGGGAACTGCGCGATCAGCCACGATGCGCCTGCAGTCGAGGTTCTCGGGGCTTCGCCCCGAACCCCGAGGCAGTGCGTCGGCTGCGCCGGGGTCTTTCCGTCCTGCTGCGCGAAACGAGCATCTTTACTCGTAGTGCAATTTCACCGGGCCTATGGTTGAGACAGTCGAGAAGTCGTTACG
>NZ_JBSFWU010000068.1:0-41924 GCF_053594995.1 Streptomyces sp. NPDC002536 | reverse complement strand
CAAGTGCTGGCGGGACCATCCCACTTCGTCCGCCAGCACGCTGATCGGCCCGGCCGCTGTGCCAGTCAGCCGTCTCCAGGCCTGGTGGACCTGGGCCGCGACCGCGGCGGGCCCGGGGGCGGTGAACCGGTGGACCACGTCGGCGGGATCGGCGGGGTTGCGCGAGACGAGAGTCATGGTCATAGGAGGAAGCCTCCGGGGAAGGGGTCGTCCGGGTCGAGGAAGTACTGGGCGGTGCCGGTGATCCAGGCGCGTCCGGTGACGGTGGGGACCACGGCCGGCAGCCCGCCGACCGTCGTCCCGCCGATGAGCCGGCCGGTGAACTGCGTGCCGATGAAGGACTCGTTGACGAAGTCGTGGCCCAGGGGCAGCCGGCCGCGTGCGTGCAGCTGGGCCATCCGGGCGGAGGTGCCGGTGCCGCACGGGGAGCGGTCGAACCAGCCGGGGTGGATGGCCATCGCGTGCCGCGAGTGGTGCTCGTCGGAGCCGGGAGCGGCCAGGTAGACGTGCTTGACCCCGGTGATCGCGGGCTGTTCGGGGTGGACGGGCCGGTCCGGCGATGCGTTGATCGCGTCCATGACGGCGAGCCCGGCCGCCAGCAGGTCGTCCTTGCGGGCGCGGTCGAACGGCAGCCCCAGTGCGTCGAGTTCGACGAAGGCGTAGAAGTTGCCGCCGAAGGCGAGGTCGTAGGTCACCGTCCCGTACCCGGGCACCTCGGCCTTGCGGTCGAGGCCCACGCAGAACGCGGGCACGTTGGTGAACGTCACCGATTTCGCCGCGCCGCCCTCCACCCGGACCTCGACGGCCACCAGCCCGGCCGGGGTGTCGAGGCGCACGGTCGTCACCGGTTCGGTCACCTCCACCATGCCCGTCTCGACGAGGACGGTGGCGACGCCGATGGTGCCGTGCCCGCACATCGGGAGCACCCCGGAGACCTCGATGTAGAGGACGCCGACATCGGCGTCGGGCCGGGTGGGCGGCTGGAGAATCGCGCCGCTCATGGCGGCGTGGCCCCGCGGTTCGTACATCAGAAGCGTGCGGAGGCGGTCGAGGTGCTCGATGAAGTGCAGCCGCCGCTCGGCCATGGTGGCTCCGGGGATCACCCCGACACCGCCGGTGATCACGCGGGTGGGCATGCCCTCGGTGTGGGAGTCGACGGCGTGGAAGACATGGCGCGTCCGCATGGACGTCCTTTCACAAGGCGGAGGTCGAGGGGGAGGTCAGCGGTGGCCGTCGGCGACGGCCTTCTCGGTGGCGGACCGCACCGCAACCCGCGCCTCCCCCGCCAGGGCGAAGCGGGGCGGGCGGACGGGCCCGCCGTGGCGTCCGGCGATGTCCATGGAGAGCTTGACGGCCTGGACGAACTCGGTCCTGGAGTCCCAGCGCAGCAGTGGGTGCAGGGACTTGTAGAGCGGGAGCGCGGTGGCGAGGTCGCCCGCGACGGCCGCGCGGTACAGCTCGGAGCAGGCGGCGGGGAAGGCGTTGGGGTAGCCGGCGACCCAGCCGACGGCGCCGGCCAGGGCGAGTTCGAGCAGGACGTCGTCGGCGCCGATCAGCAGGTCCAGCTCCGGGGCCAGTTCGGCGAGTTCGTAGGCCCGGCGCACATCGCCGCTGAACTCCTTGACGGCGGCTATGGTGCCGTCCTGGTGCAGCCGGGCGAGCAGGCCGGGAGTGAGGTCGACCTTGGTGTCGACGGGGTTGTTGTACGCGACGACCGGCACTCCCGCCCCTGCGACCTCGGCGTAGTGGGCGCGTACGGCCCGTTCGCCGGCCCGGTAGGCGTTCGGGGGCAGCAGCAGGACCGAGCCGCAGCCCGCCTCGGCCGCCTGCTGCGCCCAGCGGCGGGACTCGGCGCTCCCGTAGGCGGCGACCCCGGGCATCACGCGGGCCCCGTCGCCGGCCGCGGCGACGGCGGCCTCGACGACGCGGGCCCGTTCCGTGTCGGTGAGGGTCTGGTACTCGCCGAGCGAACCGTTGGGGACGATGCCGTCGCAGCCGTTGGCGATCAGCCAGTGGACGTGTTCGGCGTAGGCGTCGAAGTCGACGGACAGGTCGTCGCGCAGGGGCAGGGCGGTGGCGACCATGATGCCGCGCCAGGGGCGGGCGCTGTTCCAGCCGGTGGGGGTCATGTGGACGAACCTCTCTGTGCAGAGTGGGATGTCACTGGTCGTCGCCGAGGGCGGCGAGCGCCGACAGCGGTACGGGCACGGCGAACGGGCGGCGTTCGGGCGGGGGTTCGGGATCGCCGTCGCGTGCGGCGAGGCAGGCCACGGCCGGACCGCACATCCGTCCCTGGCACCATCCCATGCCGGCCCGGGTGAGGAGCTTGACGGCCCGCACGTCCCGCGCTCCGAGCCCGTCGACCGCCTCGCGGATGCGTCCGGCGGTGACCTCCTCGCAGCGGCACACGTCGGTGTCGTCGGCCAGCCACCGCCGCCATCCCGGGCCGGGGGCATGGGCGGCGGCCATGGCGTCGGCGAAGGCGCGCATCCGGTCACGGCGGCGCCGGAGTTCCCGGATCCGGCTGCCGCGGGCACGGCCTGCGCCCAGCCGGGCGGCGACGGCGACACCCGCCAATTCGCCTTCCGCCAGGGCCAGGCGGACGCCGCCCACTCCCCCGGTCTCGCCCGCTGCCCACAGACCGCGCACCGAGGTCTCCTGGAGGCCGTCCAGAGCGAGCGCCGAGGTGCCGTCCGCCGTCGTGCGGGTCGTGCAGCCGAGCGCCGTGGCCAGTTCGATCTGCGGGACCAGACCGTGCCCGACGGCCAGCGCGTCGCAGGCGATCCGGCGGCCCGACCCCTGTACGGGCCGCCAGGTGCGGTCGAGCCGGGTCACGGTGACGGCCTCCACCCGGTCGGTTCCGTGCACTGCGGTGACCGCGCTGCGCGGCAGCAGCCGCACCCGGTGGCGCAGCAGTGCCGTGCCGTGGACGAGGGCCTCCGCGGCCTTCTGCGGGTTGGCGGCGAGGGCCCGGGGGTGCCGGGCGTACGCCAGGTATCCGGACGCCTCGACCAGGGCGGGCACGTGCGCGCCGGCCGCGGCCAGCGAGGAGGCGACCGCGAGCAGCAGAGGCCCGCTGCCGGCCACCACGATCCTTCGGCCCGGCAGCACCAGACCGGACTTGAGCATGGCCTGTGCTCCCCCGGCGCTCACGACGCCGGGCACGGTCCAGCCGGGGAAGGGGAGGTGGCGTTCGTACGCGCCGGTCGCCAGCAGCACCGCGCGGGCCCGTACCCGCACCGGCTGCTCGTCGCAGCCGTCGGCCCCGGTGAGGCAGTGCACCGTCCAGGCCGGTGGTGCGTCGTGCGTGATGCTCCATACGTGGTGCCCGGGCAGGTGCTTCGCAGTGCTCTCCGCCAGCCGTCTGCGCAGTGCGGCGTAGACGGACCAGTCGTGGTGCAGGGCCTCGGGGCGTGCTGCGCGGGTCTGGGGTGCGGGGTGCCGGTAGAACTGGCCGCCGGTGTGCGCGGAGGCGTCCAGCAGGGCGACGCGCAGGCCGAGTTCGGCGGCGGTGACGGCGCCGGCGAGGCCGGCGGGTCCCGCGCCGACGACCGCCAGGTCGTACGGGTCAGACTCCGAGACGGCCATGGCCGTGTCCTTCCTGGGTGGTGACCGCGTCGCCGGGGCGGGCGGGGACCAGGCAGGCCCGGCGGTTGGGGCTGCCGTTGACGGTGGCGAGGCAGTCGAAGCACTGGCCGATGCCGCAGAAGGCGCCGCGCGGGCGGCCGCCGTCGCGGGTGGTGCGCCAGGCCAGGATCCCGGCTCCCCACAGGGCGGCGGCGACGGACTGTCCGGGCACGGCGGTGATGCGGCGGCCGTCGAAGGTGATCTCGAACGGCGGATCGGGCTGCGCCCCGACGAGGTCGGCGGGGATACGGGCCACCGGGGCCTCCTCTCGGTCTCTCGGTGAGCACGACGGATGACGAAGGAAGTTCAGAAGCGGCCGGGGTCGAACGGGCCGATGTCCAGCGGGGGTTCGCCGCCGGTGAGGCAGCGTGCGACGACGAGTCCGGTCGCCGGTGCGAGCCCGATGCCCGCGCCCTCGTGGCCGCAGGCGTGCAGCAGGCCGGGGACGCGCGGGTCGGGGCCGATCGCGGGCAGGTGATCCGGCAGGTACGGGCGGAAGCCGGTGTAGGCGCGTATGGCGCGTACCGTGCCCAGGACCGGGAAGAGGGCGGTGGCGCAGGCCGCGAGGCGTTGCAGGGCCTGCGGCGACAGGGTCCGGTCGAAGCCGACGCGCTCCCGGCTGGCGCCGATCAGGACCGGGCCGGCCGGGGTGCCCTCGACCACCGCCGAGGCCTGCAGGGCGGCGGAATCGCTGGCCACGTCCGCGACGTAGTCGGCGGCGTACACCTTGTGCCGCACCACGCGCGGCAGGGGTTCGGTGACGAGGACGAATCCGCGGCGGGGCAGGACGGGGAGCTCCACGCCCGCGAGCCGGGCGAGTTCGCCGCCCCAGGTGCCGGCGGCGTTGACGACGTACGGCGCGTGGACCTCCCCGCGCGGTGTCCGTACGCCGTGCAGGGTGCCGTCGGTTCCGGTGAGCAGGCCGGTGACCTCCTCGCCGAGCCGCAGGCGGATCCGGTCGCCGCCCGCGCGCAGCAGGTGTGCGGTGGCGAGGGCCGGCATGACCTGGGCGTCCTGCGGGTAGTGGACGCCGCCCGCCAGGCCGGGGGCGAGGTGGGGTTCCAGGTCGTGGAGCCGGTCCGGCGGGATCTCCTCGGCGGTGACGCCCGCGGCGCGCTGCCGGTCCGCGAACGTGCGCAGGGCGGCTGCTTCGGCTTCGTCCGCGGCGACGACGAGGCCGCCCTTGGGTTCGTACTCGATCCGCTCCGGCAGTGATGCGGCCAGTTCGGTCCACAACCGGGCGGAGAGCCGGGCGAGTTCCAGCTCGGGGCCCGGTTCCTTGTCGGAGACCAGGAGGTTGCCTTCGCCGGCCCCGGTGGTGCCGCCCGCGACGGAGTCGCGGTCGATCACGGTGACGCGGAGGCCGGCGCGGGCGACGTAGTAGGCGCATGCGGCTCCGACCATGCCGGCGCCGACGACGATGACGTCCGAGGGGTTTCCCGTTGGCACGTCAGTAATATTTCACATTGCACTGAGGTTGCCAAGGGTACCGTCCACCCCGTGTTCCCCTCAGCCGCCGAGCAGTTGACCCATCCACTCCTCGACGGCGTCCGGCGTCCTCGGCAGGCCGCCGGACAGCAGCCGGGCCCCCTCGGCCGTGATCACCAGGTCGTCCTCGATGCGCACCCCGATGCCGCGCAGCCCGGGCGGCAGGGTCTCGTCGTCGGGCTGGAGGTAGAGCCCGGGCTCGACGGTGAGCACCTGACCCTCCTTCAGCACCCCGTCCAGATAGACCTCGGCGCGCGCCTGGGCACAGTCGTGGACGTCCAGACCGAGCATGTGGCCGCTGCTGCACAACGTGTAGCGGCGGTGGAAGTCGCCCTCCGCGCTCTTCAGCACTCCCCATTCCGCGAGGCCTTCGGCGATGACGCGCATCCCGGCCCGGTGGAAGTCGCGGAAGCTCGCTCCCGGCCGCAGTGCGGCGATGCCCGCTTCCTGGGCGGCCAGCACGAGTTCGTAGACCTGCCGCTGGACCGGCGAGAAGCGGCCGGAGAGCGGGAGGGTACGGGTGATGTCGGCGGTGTAGAGGCTGTCGGTCTCCACGCCCGCGTCCAGGAGCAGCAGCTCCCGCGGGTCGAGCGGACCGTCGTTGCGTATCCAGTGCAGGACGCAGGCATGGGCGCCGGAGGCGGCGATGGTCTCGTAGCCGGTGCCGTTCCCCTCGGCGCGGGCGCGCAGGCCGAAGACGCCCTCGATCCAGCGCTCGCCGCGCGGATGCGCGAGCGCGCGCGGCAGGGCACGTACCACGTCCTCGAATCCTGCGGCGGTGTGATCCACCGCCCGCTGCAGCTCGGCCACTTCCCACGCGTCCTTCACCAGTCTCAGTTCGCTGAGTACGCAGGCGAGTTCGGCGTCGGCGGCCGCGTTCCGGCCCGGCGGGAGCCCGTCGAGGGCGACGCAGCGGATGCCGGTCATCCGCTCGGCCTCCGCGAGGCCGGGGCGGCGCCCCACCCAGAACTCGCCGTAGCGGCGGTCCCGGTAGAAGCCCTCGTCCGTGCGCGGGGAGCGCGGCCGCACGTGCAGCACCGCCTCGTGACCGTGCGGCCCGTCGGGTTCGAGGACCAGCACGTGCCCCGCCTGCTCCTCGCCGGCCAGACCGGTCAGCCAGGTGTAGGCGCTGTGCGGACGGAAGCGGTGGTCGCAGTCGTTGGAACGCACCGTCAACTCCCCCGCCGTGACGAGGATCCGCTCCCCGGGGAAGCGCGCGGAGAGCCGGGCCCGGCGGGCCGGGGTGAGGACGGCGACGGGCAGCCGGACGCCGTCGGCCGACGGGGCCGCCTCCCAGCCGACCTCCCAGCCGGACGCCATGAAGGACGCGAGTTCGGGCGGGACGGGGAGGTCGTGGCTGACCGTCCGGATCGGGGAAGTGGTGTCGGGTAAAGCCGACTTGGGCATGACGCTCCCTCGGACACAGGTGGAGTGGGGGGCTTGCGGGGATCCCGTCAGTGCAATTTCACATTACTGTGTTACCGGTCACACGTCACTCATGCCAGCCGTGCCAACCGTGCCGGCCGTGTGACATTTCACAGAAGACCGCGGAGACGCCCCCCTGTCCGAACGCCCCCGCCACTCCCTACCATCCGCGGCATGGACCTGGAGCTTCGGCACTTACGGGTGCTGTGTGCGATCGCCGATGCCGGGAGCGTCGGCCGGGCCGCGGCGGACCTGGGGTACTCCCAGCCAGCCATGAGCACACAACTCCGGCGGATCGAGCGGTTCTTCGGCGAGCCGCTGTTCGTGCGCAGGACGTCGGGTGTCGAGCTGACGCGGTACGGCGTGGAGGTGGTGACCCGGGCCCGTGACGTCCTGGCCCGCGCGGCGGCGATCGGCCGCCCGCCGGCCGGGGGCGCTGCCGAGGCACGCCGGTCCTTACGCCTGGCCGCGACCAACTCGCCGGTGCTGTCCGGCATGGTCATGCGGCTCCGGACGCTGCTGCCCGGCCTCGACGTCACGGTCAGCAGCGTGTACGCGTCGTCGGAGATCGTCGAACTCCTGGAGCACGGCGAGGTGGACGCGGCGATCGCGGCGGACTACCCCGGGCGGGAGTTGCGGCACTCGCCCGCGGTGGCGCACCGCGGGATCGTCACGGAGCCGTCCTTCGTCGCCCTGCCCGCGCATCACCGGCTGCGGCACTGCCCGGAGGTCGCGCTCGCCGACCTGGCCGACGACGCGTGGTTCCTGACGCCCGACGACGGGGCCGGCTGGCCCGGGGTGTTCTACGCGGCCTGCGGCTCGGCCGGGTTCACGCCGGTGGCGGTGCACGAATTCCTGGGCGACCGGGTCGAGTTGCAGGACATGATCGCCGAGGGGCTCGGGGTGTCCGTCGTCCAGGCGACGCACCGACCGGTCTCCGACGTCCTCGTCAAGCCGCTGGCCGGCACCCCGCTGTGGTGCCGCTACGTCCTGGCCTGGCGCCGCGAGGGCCTGGCAGACGAGGTCGCGGACACCCTCTTCGGCTCCGCCACCGCGGCGTACCGCGAACTCATCGCACACTCGGCGCACTTCCGGGCGTGGGCGTCGCGGACCTGGAGCGGGGCCCGGATCTAGGGCACGGGTGGCACGGGCACTTCGACGTTATGACGTGCCCATGCAATGTGCTATGTCACACCCCATTGTCCGCGCGTTCACGCGGTGGGACGGTGCCGCATACGCCTCAGTCACTTTTCCCCCGAGGCACCCCCACGCCCCCCACGAACCTCCCACGAAGGAGTCTGGATGCTCCAGCACTTCACCCTGCCCAGATGCGTGTCCGGCGGCCTGGCCGCCTGTGTCACGGTCGCCGGTCTCCTGGCGACCCCGGCACTCGCGGCACCCCCGTCCGTCGCCGCAGCCGGCGCTCGGCCCACGGCTTCTCCCGTACCGCCGACCGGATCGACGGCCGACGCCAACGACCGGGACACCGTGCAACGCCGACGGCTGTCCGTCGCCCAGCTCCCGCCGCTCAGCCCGGCCCGGGCAACGGCGGCGCCGCAGAAGCCGCACGCCTCCGGCAAGCCCGCCGACGCCTCCTGCACCCCGGCCGACTTCGGCAGCCGGTCCGGATCCGACCTGGTCGAGTTCGTGAAGGCCTCGTCCAAGGACTGTGTCAACACGCTGTTCGCCGTCACGGGCGCGGACGCGCACAACATCTTCCGCGAAGCCCAAATGGTCACCATCGCCCAGGCCTTCCAGAACGCGGCGGAGGCATACTCCGGCGACGGCTCGACCGGCGCACTGCAGCTGACGCTCTTCCTGCGCGCGGGCTACTACGTGCAGTTCAACCACCCATCCGACGTCGGCCCCTACGGCCCGGACCTGGCGAAGGCGACCGAGGCCGGCCTGGACTCCTTCTTCGCCAACGCGCATGCAAAGGACGTCACTTCGGCGAACGGCGACACCCTGGGCGAAGTCCTCATCCTGACGGACAGCGCCGACGATCAGGCCCGCTACCTGAACGTCTACAAGCAGGTGCTCGACGCGTACGACAGCTCCTACGACGCGATCCCCAGCATGCTGGCAGCCGTCAACGACGTCTACACGCCCCTCTGGCGCGGCAACTGGAACACGGCCTACGTCAACGCGGTCACGGCCGACCCGAGCATCGTCGACACGCTCAGGACGTTCGCGGTCAACCACCTGGGGCTGCTGGGCACCGACCGTTCGTACCTGGACTCCAACGCGGGGATGAACGTCGCCCGTTATCTCGAGCACCCCGCCCTGCGGGACAAGGTCCGTCCGCTGGCGAAGCAGTTGCTGGACGCCGCGAAGATCACCGGCCCGACCGCCCCGCTGTGGGTCACCGTCGCCTCCCAGGCCGACTACTACGACAAGGCCAACTGCGACTACTTCGGCACCTGCAACCTCCCGGACCGGCTGACCAAGGCCGCGCTGCCCATCACCCATTCCTGCGACGCGGCGCACACCATCAGCGCGCAGGCACTGACCTCCGACGAGCTCGCCGCCACCTGCGCCAGTCTCCTGGGGCAGGACCCGTACTTCCACAGCCTCGTGAAGGACAGCGGCGCGATACCGAACCAGTACGAATCCACCATCCGGCTCGTCGTGTTCGGCAGCCGTACCGACTACCAGACCTATGCCGGTGCGATCTTCGGCGTCAGCACCGACAACGGCGGCATCACACTGACCGGGGACCCGACAAAGGCCGACAACCAGCCCACGTCCATCATGTACCAGAAGGCCCAGGACGACGGCTTCACGGCCCGGATCTGGAACCTCAACCACGAGTACACGCACTACCTCGACGCCCGCTACGACATGAAGGGCGACTTCACCCAGCAGACGACCGTCCCCGACGTCTGGTGGATCGAGGGCCTCGCCGAGTACGTCTCCTACGGCTACCGCGGCATCACCGACGACGGGGCGGTCGCCGAGGCCGGGAAGCACACCTACCGGCTGAGCACCCTGTTCCAGAGCACCTACGCGAACAGCGACGTGACCCGCACCTACCCGTGGGGATACCTCGCGGTCCGGTACATGGCCGAGAAGCACCCGGCCGACCTCGACGCCATGCTCGCCCGCTTCCGGACCGGCGACTACACCGGCGGCTACGCCGTCTACGCCACCGGCATCGGCAACCGCTACGACGCCGACTTCGACAGCTGGCTCACCGCCTGCGCGTCCGGCGCCTGCGCCGCCAAGGCGGGCCCGTCGGCGGGCTTCGACACGAAGGTCTCGGGCCTGACCGTCGACCTGACCGACAAGTCCACCGCCTCCGGCAACGGCCGCATCGCCTCACGGGCCTGGGACTTCGGCGACGGGACCTCGTCCGGGGAGTCCAACCCGAGCAAGACGTACGCGTCCGCGGGCACGTATACCGTCACCCTCACCGTCACCGACGACAGCGGGCGCACCTCCACCGCCCGCAAGCAGGTCACGGTGGGCGGCGACGTGACCGCGTGCACGGACCGGGACACCCGCGTCCTGGGCAGGAACTGCTCCCGCACCGGCCGCTCGGCCACGGCGGGCAACCTGGACTACCTGTACCTCTACCTCCCGGCCGGCACGACGACCCTGACCGTCGCCACGACCGGCGGCACCGGCGACGCCCACCTCTACTACAACCCCGACAACTGGGCGACGGACAAGGCCTATACGACGTCGTCCACCAAGTCCGGCACCGCCCAGACCATCACCGTCACGAACACGACGGCGGGCTACCGGTACATCAGCCTGTACGCCAAGACCTCGTTCAGCGGGGTCACGGTCACGACGCGGTACTGACGGCTGAGCGCGATCGCCCGCGGCGGGTGCCCGACGGGGCGCCCGCCGCAGGCGCTGATGGAATCGGGGGCCTACGCCGCCGACCCGGAGCCTTCCGGGCTGCCATGGCGGCTGTGGAGCAAGATCGAAGAGGACGAGGCGGAAGCACGGGGCGTGTTCGCGCCGGACGCCTCCCTGTTAAGTCAAGCGGTAGCCAGGTCGACCTCCCGGGCTTCTTCGCCGACCTCGTCCGCTGCGAGACGCGCCACTACCAGTAAGGGCATCGACCGCCTGGAGAAGCAGGCATGGGTCGTACGGCGAACCAATCCATCGGATCACCGCTCATCGCTGCTGGACCTGCCGGATCGGCCTGCCTACGGGCTGACCGGCATGCGCACCAGTGCTCTTCGTCGCGCGGCACCACAGCGTCCCGTAAGGGGCGCGGGGAACTGCGCGATCAGCCACGACGCTCCCGCAGTCGAGGTTCCCCCAGCTACCTCCCCCAGCTACCGCTGGGGGTGCCCCCAGGAGGTGCCCCCAGAGGCTGCGCCCCGGACCCCAGAGGCAGTGCATCGACTGCAGGCCGGCTGTGGCTGGTCGCGCCCACGCGGCGGAGCCGCATATGTCACCGCCCCGCGCCCCTGACGGGGCGCGAACATCCGCCGGACAGGCCCTGGCGGACCGTCGAGCGCTCTTGTCAGACCGTGCCCCGCCCGGTCAGGGCGAGCAGAGAATGGACATGGCCGGCGCGGGCCATCAGCGGCGCGTAGCGTTCGTCGGCGGCGATGCGGGCGCAGCGGTCCAGTTCCGTCAGTCGCCCCTCGACGGTGGCGATGTTCTCCTGCGTCCTGTCCAGGGAGGTACGCAGGGCGTCCTGCTGCTTCCCGCCCCCGCCGAGCCAGGACGGCAGGCCGCCCCACCGGCGCTTGGCGCAGGCCTTCTCCAGCGCGCTCCGGGTGCGTCGGAGCCGTCCGAGTATCTCCTCCATGGTCTGCCGGTCGTGCAGCAGCCCGTCCGTGCCCTGCCGGGCGATGCGGGAGTACACCGCCAGCGCACGTCCGGCATCCTGCACGTCGGACCGTGCGCGCTCGAGCGCGTCCGTCGAGTGGCCGGTGCCGGCCAGCTCGGCAAGGCGGTCGGCCAGGAACTGCTCGGTACGCCCGAGTTGGTCCTGTCGCACGGTTGCGATCCATGAGGTGTCCCGGTCCGGGGAACACCGTTGCGCGATGTGCAGTGCGCTGATCGCCTTTCGCCCTTCGGGTGAGTCGACTCCCTCCAGCTCCGCCTCGGCACGGGCCAGCCGGGGGTGGAGTGCCGCGGTCTGCGCCTGGAGATCCGTGAGGTCCTTGGCAGAATAGATCCAGTCGTAGATCCAGCGGATGACCGGAGGCCGCCGTTTGGCGCGCTTGCGTGCCAGCCACTGCTCCGCTTCCTCCACATCCGCCAGCTCCGCACGCAGTCCCGCGGCCCGCCGGTGGAAGGCGTCGATCTCGGCGACGGGATCCGCTGCGCGGGCCGCCATCTGCTGGGCCCGGCTGTGCAGCACGGCCCGCAGCCGTCCGTCCTCCTGCCCGTGCGCCAACTGGTCGGCCAACTGGTCCAGATCCTGGATGGTGCGGCCGATGAGCGAGGCGGCGAAGGCCGCCCCGTCATCGGACGGGCGCGGCCACGCGGTCCCGCCTCGGGCGACGGCGGGTTCGGCCGTCCGGGCCGGGCTGCTCCGGACGTCACCGACCGGCGTCGGCTGCTGGAGCCGGATGGGTTTCGGCACCGTCTGGTACAAGCGGAAGCCTCCGATGGGGATGACCGGGCGGACAGGGAGGACGCTCGCAGATTCGGCGATCATCGTGCAGCCCCGGAAAGTTGACTCTTGCCGGTCGCGGGATGACAGCGGAACGGACGATGCCGGCCGGCTTTCGCGCCGCCGCGTCGGCAACGCTCGATGCGGGCGGAGCGGTCGCGCCGAGTCGGGAGAACCAGCCGTTGCAGATCTCGATTGACCGGCAGCGACAGGCCGTTGGCCATGGTTGCGTGGGTGCCCAGGGTGCCTCCACCGCCCAGGGATAATGAAGGGCATGGAACTGCGCGGGGACAAAGTCGTGCTGCGGTCCGCGACAAGCGGCGACGGTGAGGTTCTCGACAGGATCGTCCGGGAGCCGGAAGTCGCGGCGTGGTGGTCGCCTCCGGAGGATTACGAGGGCATGCTCGCCATTGTCGTCGAGAGTGAAGTCGTCGGAGCGATCCAGTTCTCGGAGGAGACCGACCCGGAGTTCCGCCATGCCGGTATCGACATCTTCTTGACGGCGCGGCATCACGGGAAGGGGCTCGGTCCCGACGCTGTGCGCACGTTGGCCCGATGGCTGGTGCGAGAGCGCGGACATCACCGGCTGGTCATTGATCCGGCTGCGGCGAACACCGCGGCGATCCGCAGCTACCGCAAGGTCGGGTTCAAGCCTGTGGGGATCATGCGGGCGTACGGGCGAGACCACCGTACGGGCCTTTGGCAGGACGGCCTGCTCATGGATCTGCTCGCCGAGGAGCTGATCTGAGGCCGGGCTGCCGGATGGTGGCTCCTGGACGGACACGGTCGCCTCGGCCGCCGTCACCGCGGCCCTGATCGTGGCCGTCGCCTTCCGGCACCTGCAGGAGATCAGCCACTTCGCCGGGTACGGTCAGTCGCCCCGGATCAATGGTGTTCGTCCAGCTCCGTCAGCAGCGAGGAATTGACGATGCGCACGACGGTCTCGATGTCGTCCCGGTTCGCGGCCGGCCACAGCACGGCTCGCGCGGCGCGGTACTTCGCCGCGAGGCGCTCCCGCTTCTCCCGCGGCAGCCGGGCGGCCCGTTCGGGGCGGGAGTTGTGCGCGTTGTCGGCGATCTTCACCAGTGTCGCCTGCGCGTCGCCGGTGATCCTCCGGATCTTCTCGGCATAGGGCAGGCCCGCCTCGTTGGTCACCGCCTCGACGATCCGGACGACCCGAGAAGGGACACCGTCGGCGCGCAGACGCTCGGCGGTCCAGTCGGTGTCCTCGATGACATCGTGCAGCAGTCCGGCCATGACGAGTTCGTCGCCGAAGGGCGCGAGCCCCGCGGCAACCGCGCGTACATGCTCGATGTACGGCACGCCGATCTTGTCGACCTGCCCGGCGTGCGCATCGCGCGCCAGGACCTCGGCCTCGCGGACGGACTTCATCGTTCACTCCTTCGTCGCCACATCGCTGCAGGCTCTCATATGCCGGTGTCGTTCCCCTCGAACACCCATCGCCTGTTCAAAACAGCAAAATGACGACGGCACCGCGCATTTGCAGATGGTCCGCGGTGTCCGCCGCTGAGCCTTCCGAGCATTATTCGGTACGATATGCACCAGATATTCCGTCCCGGATTGCGATCTCGATGTCTGACTGCCGACGCCTCCCCTCACCACGACTGAACTGGACCGTGCACCTTGCGCCTTGGGTCTTCCCCATCGACTACAGCGGGCGGAAACCCTGGACGTGGTGGAACCCGCGCCTCCTGCTGATGCTGCTGATGGGGCCCGCCCTGGTGATCGGGGCACTCAACCCGCTGGTCTCCGTACCATGGCGGGAACGGCTCCTGTTCGGGCTCGCCGGGGTGGTCATCACTACGCTTCTGGCGCTCTGCATCACCGGCTATCGGCGACTTGCCGCGTTCGTGGACGATGAAGAGCACCGGGCGGTCGGCGAGCCGACTGCCGCTGCTTCCGCGGAGTCGGCGCCGGGCCAGGCGCCTCCTGGCGGCTGGCTGCCGTGCCCGTGCTGCGGACACCAGATGTTCGGCGAGTTGTGGTCGGACGAGATCTGTTCGGTCTGCTTCTGGCAGGAGAATCCCTACCAGCTCCGATACCCGTGGGCGGAGGCCGGCCCGAATGGTGGCCTGAGCCTCATGGAGGCTCAGGCCAACTACCGGAAGTTCGGCGCAATGGAGGAGCGTCACCGTCGTCACGTGCGCCCGCCGACCAACGACGAACCCCTGGATCCGGGCTGGCGTCCCGTCGACGTGTCGCGCGACCCCTTCGAACCAGGGCCCAGCAGCGTCCCCATGCCAGAGGACCTCACGTCCCTGTACTGGTGGCGGCCGAACTACTGGCGGCGAGACGAATCACCGACCGCCTCCTGAGCGCCCTGCCAACCCCCTGGACGTCTAACCCCGTTGGGGTTAGCTTGGGGGCATAGTCGAGTTGGGGAGGGCGCTGTGCCGAAGATCAACGTCTATCTGCCCGATGATCTGGCCGAGGCGGTCAAGGAGGCCGGAGTGCCGGTGTCGGCCGTGTGCCAGCGGGCCCTGGAGCAAGCCGTGCGGCGGGTGACCGCCATCCGGGAGACAGCCCTGGGCGATCTCGACGGCGAACCGAGCGGGGCGCTGGCGCACTTCACCCCGAGGACGCGGAACGTGTTCAAGCTGGCGGTGGAGCGGGCTCAGGAGGCCGGTGCGCCAAGGACGGGCACCGGGCACCTTCTGGGAGCCATGCTGGACGAGGGCACCAATCTCGCACTCCATGTGCTGCGTGCCATGGAGGTCGAACCGGAGCGGGTCAGGGGAGATCTGGCCCGCCGACAGCCCGTCCAGCAGGACGCCACCGTGACGGACAGCGATCCGCGCCGGCTGGACGGGCCCGCGGCCAACGCGCTGGAACTGGCGGTCACCGAGGCGACGTCCCTCGGCCACAACTACATCGGCTGCGAACACCTGCTGCTCGGCCTGACCATGGAGCCCGACGGAGTCGCCGGGCAGGTTCTGCGGGCCCTGGGAGCCGACCCCAAGCCCGTCCGCCGCGCAGTCACCGCCGCGCTGGCGGGCTACGTTCACCTGCGCGCCGAGAGCGGACAAGGCCGGCCGACGGAGCCTGTCGGCGCACAGCAGGCGCTCGCCACGGCCGTCCGCCGGGAACTGGAGCCGTTGGGGCGGCGCATCGCACGCCTGGAAGAGCACCTCGGGCTGATCGTCGAAGACTGACCACCGTGCTCATCCGCTCGAAGCGGGCGGCATCCGGGGACGGTTGATCCTCCCGTTCTGAGGCTCTGACAGTTCTGGCGGTGCGAGTGCACACGGCCCCGGCTGCTCAGACGGCCTGCACGGTGCGAGAAGGCCGGCAGAGGCGGTGTGCCGCCTGCGTTCGTGCAGGCGTCGTCCATACGGGATCGGGGGTCCCCGGTTCCCAACGAGCCATGTGCAGGCGTGCGTCCACGCCGAGAACCACGGTCACGACGCACCCGTCCGCGTCCAGGATCGACGAGGGCGCGTGGACCGACAGCGGGCCCGATGCGGTCCAGACGGGCGGATTCTCGTCCGTCGGCTCCGGGAGCCAGGCAAAGCTGAGGGTGCCGTGATCGTTGCGGGTGGCCAGGGCGATCCGGCCGTCACGGGTCCTGGTGGCCGTGACGGGACCGGTACCGCCGTGTCCGCCCAGTGACTGCGGCTCGGTCTGCCAGGGTCCCTGCGGGCCCGGCCGGTGGTGGCAGAGGATCTCGCCGGTGCCGGGACGGCGCATGAGCAGCAGCGCGCGGCCCTGCTCTGCCGTCACGTGGGTGACGGGCCCGGCCGGGGCGGGGAAGGGCAGCGGACGGGAGCCGCTGAAGGCGGACGACGGCTTGTCCCGGTCCCACCGGATGACCTGCTCCGGGGCAGGGGCGTACAGCTCGACCGTGCCGTCGGGGAGGGTTCCCCAGGCGACGCCCTCCTGGACGGTGCCTCCCAGGTCGCGCCAGGGGCTCCACGTGCCGGTGGGCTCAAGGCGGCGGTGGCTCAGTGCCCGGTCGAAGTTGCGCACGACGAACTCGAGGCCGCCGCCCGGCAGGGCGACCGGTTCCGGTTGGCCGATCTCTCTGCGCTTGACGGGGTTGAGGCCCTCGGCGTTGTACGGATTCCCGAGGTTCTGCCAGGCGCCGAAGCGGCCCCCCGGTTCCTGCTGGGAGACGAGCATGACGTCGCGGCGGTGCTCGTAGCGGCCGGCCGCGAGCGACATGTGGACGCCGAACACATGCAGCAGTCCGTCATCGGTGGCGACGGCATGCAGCTGCGGCGAGAAGAATCCGCCCTGCGGAGCATCGGTGCCCAGCGGTCCCGGCGCGAACTCCCCGTCGGTCTTCCGCCATTGGACGGGATTGCCGTTGAGGACGGTGAATGCCGTGAGCGTTCCGTCACCGTCTCGCTGCAGCCAGGTCGAAGCATGGGAATAGCGTGCGTAGGTGCTTCGGCTGTATGCCTTGCGGTGTGCGCGGTCGCCGAGTTGGAAGTCCCCGGGGTCGATGCCGTGCTTGCGCCGGCGGCCGTCCGTCCCCCCGTAGATGTCGAGGCGGCGGGTCTTGTCGTGAAAAACCTGCTGACTGAGGTTGCCGGGCCAGACCTTGTTGCCGTATCCCCGGTAGCTCTCGACCACGGGTGCCCGCTCCGCTGCCCGTTCGCCGTACCGGCGCAGGGCCTCGAAGGCGAACAGTGCTGCTGCCGTGTGTTCTTGGTGGTCGTGGTAGGTGACCCTGCCGTTGTCGTACGTGGCGTGGTCGGGGTCCGGGTCGAGCGTGCGCACCGTGCTGGGCCGGTGTTCGGCCAGCAGGTCGACGAGGGCGTCGATAAGGCCTTCACGAGTGAGCGCGTCAGGGGCGTCCGACGTATCGGGGAGAGGCGAACCGGTGGGGCGCCGGGTCCGCTGCTGCTCGATTTCTCCCGTCCACAGCGTCTGCAGACGCATGGGCGGCCGGCCGCCCGTCATCGCGAGGTTGAAGAAATAGAGCGTGACCGGCGCGCGGCCCGCCAAGGATGCCCGTTCGACGTGAAAGCCGCCTGAAGTGCGGTACGCCTCGCGGGTCCAGGGGGCCGAGGCATCGTTCAGCGCGGCGTCCGCGTACACCGCGCGCAGTCCGCGCTGGCGGGCGGCCACGTACCCCTCGTAATCCACTGCCAGCCGGTCACGGTTCTTCGCTCCGTGGGCGGCATTGCGACCGTCGGCCTCGCCCGCGACGAGATACACATTGACGATCTCCGCCCCGGCGGCGACGGCGTGGAAGAGGTCGGGCGCCATGAAGAAGAGATCGTCATCAGGGTGGGCCACGATCTGCACGTGCGTGCCCAAGGCGGAACCACTGGTCTCCACCCCTTGGCCCTGCGGCCCGGAAAACCGGAGCGCCGGCCGTGCGGGAGGGGGAAAGACAGCACTGCGCAGCCGCCGGACGACGGAGTGGACGCTGAGCGAGGTGTGCATGGAAAGGCTTTCGTGAGTGGCTCGCGGTCGGAATGTCACCGACGTGTGGTCCGACAGCCGGCGCCTGTCGGGGGGGGCGAACCTGAGCCAGGGGATCTTGAACAAGAAGAGGGGATGGAAGGGGGCCTGGTTCCGCAGTATCGCGAATTTTTTCTCCGCCGCGGACGAGGGACCAATGGTCCCGGAGAAGGGCCGCCCGGCCCCGGCCCGGGCCGATTCCGGCACGGCATGCTGACAGCGACCGATCCGGAGGTACCCGCTTACCGCCGCAACCGTGTCCGCCCGGCCGATCCCTCAACCACCCGACCGCGCGGACACGGTGTGCAGCCCCTCCGGATCGGTCCGTCTCCGGACACCGCCCCGGCGCTCTGCGTGGACGGAGCGCCGGCTACGCGGCCTCGGCGAGACCCGCGCCGAAGAAGCCGCTCAGCTTCGCGATCGCCGGGGTGACGTACGCGTCCTTGTCGTAGAGGTCGGTGTGCGTCGCGCCGTCCAACCAGAACAACTCCTGCGGGCCGGTCCCCTGCTGGAACGCCGCCACGCTCATCCATGAGGTCACCGCCGCGCGCCCGGCGATCAGGAGCAGCGGGCGCGGGGCGAGCAGGCGTAGCGGGGCGAGGGCGTCGAAGGCCGCGATGCGGTCGATGCTGGACCAGGTGAGCGCCTTGGCCGACCGGGGGTGCCCGCCGCGCGGAGTGCAGTAGTACTCCCAGCCGTCGTGTACGTGCGGACCGCCATCGCGCGCCTCCTCCTCGGTCCCGGGGAAGACCCGGAAGCACTGCACACCCTCGCCCCGGGCCTCGGCGGTGCGCGCCGCCGCGGCCGCGGCGAGCATGCGGTGGAGGACGGCGGGGTCCTGGGTTCCGTCGGCGCCGTTGCGGAACTGGCGGGCGATGTCGACGGCGCTGACGGTGGCGACGGCCCTGATCCGGTGGTCGGTCGCGGCGGCGGCCAGTGCGTAGCCGCCGGAGGCGCAGATGCCCAGCGCGCCGATGCGGTCGGGGTCGGCCTCGTCACGGGTGGCGAGGAAGGAAACGGCGGCCTTGATGTCCTCGACCCGGTGGGCCGGGTCCTCCAGGCCGCGCGGCTCGCCCTCGCTCTCCCCCTGGAAGGCGGCGTCGAAGGCGAGGGTGACGAAGCCCTGTTCGGCCAGGCGTCGCGCATACAGACCGGATGCCTGCTCCTTCACACCGGTGCCGGGGTGGCCGACCACGATCGCCGGTCGCGGTCCGTCCGGCGTGCCGTGCGGTGTGTACAGGTGGCCGGCGAGCTTCAGGCCGGCGCTGGGGAAGGAGACGTCGGTTCGCATGTACTGCTCCCGGTGCATGGGCGGCGACGGGCCCGTGGTGGTCCGGCGGGCTCCGGTGGCCTGCTGGAGCGGCCACGCATCCACGGTGGCCCCGGCGGGAGGTGACGAGCCAGGGAGAGCGCTGCCTATGCAGACCAGTACCAGGCACGGAGTCGCGCCCGCGTGGACACTGGGAGCATGCGATCCCGGGAAGTCCGAACCACCGACAACGAACTGGGCGGCTTCCTGCGCGCCCGCCGCGCCGCCCTGGACCCGTGCCGGGCCGGTTTCCCCGACGACGGACGGCTGCGGCGGGTGCCGGGCCTGCGCCGCGAGGAACTGGCCCAACTCGCCCATGTCAGCGTCGACTACATCGTGCGCCTGGAGCAGGGACGCACCCGCCGGGTCTCCCGGCCGGTCCTGGACGCCCTCGGCGACGCGCTGCAACTGGCCCCGGACGAACGCGCGTACCTGTTCACCCTCGCCGACGTCACACCGGCACCCGCCGCCCGCAGGCCGGGCCGCCCGCAGGCCGACCCGCAACTGCGGCAGCTCCTGGCGACCATGCACGACGTTCCCGCGATGGTCCTCAACCGGCGGATGGACGTGCTGGCCTGGAACCGTGCGGCCAGTGCCCTGCTCACCGACTTCGACCGGCTCACCGACGACGAGCGCAACCTGATCCGCCTCACTTTCCTCGACGACGCCTACCGCGCGCTGTATGCCGACTGGTCCCGGGCGGCACGCGAGTGCGTCGCCGTGCTGCGGATGGAGGCCGGCCGCCATCCCGAGGACCGTGAACTCGCCGCACTGATCGGTGAGCTGAGCAACCGCGATCCGGACTTCAGGACCTGGTGGGCCGACCACCGGGTCCGTGGCCCCCGGCAGCTCACCAAGACCTACCTCCACCCCCTGGCCGGCCCGCTCACCCTCGACGTCCAGCAGTTCACCGTCGACACCCGGCCCGACCAACAGCTCGTCGCCTACACTGCACCCCCTGGCACTCCCGCCGAGGACGGCCTGCGCTTCCTCCTGCAGTGGGCGGCGGCACCACCACATGCCCGCAGCGACGAGCACCCGAACCGCTGACACGGCTCCTCCCGCGGCCCATAGGGCACGCCCTACGCCTCCTTCTTGCCCCGCACTGCACCCCGCAACTGCCGCATCAGTTCGGTGAGTACGAGCAGGGCGACGAAGGGCGGCGCGGCCGCGAACACCGTGCGGCCGACGGCCAGACCCTCGCTGTCGGAGACCCACAGGCTCCAGACGAGCGCGGCGGCCGTTCCCACCACGGTGATCAGCCAGGACGACTGCTCCCTGCGTGCATCGACAATGGCTGCGGCCACTCCCAGCCCGCCGCCCACCACCAGCCCCATGACCAGGACGGCGTGCGTCCAGCCCGGGGCCCCGAGAGCGCCTTCGAGGGGTGTTCTGGCGCGGAGTTGACGGTAGGTCAGCCAGAGACTCCCGGCGTAGGTGACCGTGAGCGTCGCGACGCTCAGTGCCCTGACGAACTTTCCCAGAGGCCCGCGTACGGCGGTCATGCCAAGCCCCCCCCCCCGTCGCATAGCGTGGCCGGCGTCGGACTATCAGCGTGACCGGTTCGTGCGGGTCCGAAACGAGCAATCGGACAGTCTTTGCTCTCCGTTCGCACGCCGGGGTCCGGCAGGACGTCAGCGCACTTGCGAGGCGAACACCTCGTACGCGCGCTCGCGGGCCGAGATCGCCGGGTGTTGACGTTCGCCCACCGCGGGACGGCCCGGAGGCAGGTCAGTCACCTCACCTGCGCGGCGAAGGCCCCGTACGCCCGCTCGTCGAAGAGGACGAAGCGGACCTCCTCCACGTTCGTCTCCGCCGCCCGCACCGTCTCGACCGCGATGCGCGCCGCGTCCTCCATCGGCCAGCGGTAGATGCCCGTCGAGATCGCCGGGAACGCCACCGTCCGCGCGCCCAGTTCGTCCGCGACCCGCAGGGACTCCCGGTAGCAGGACGCCAGCAGCGACTCGTCGCCGCCGGAAACCTGAAACACCGGGCCCACCGTATGGATCACCCACCGCGCAGGCAGCCGCCCCGCCGTCGTCGCCACCGCCCGGCCCGTGGGCAGGCCCTTGCCGTACTGCGCGGCGCGCAGGTCGCGGCAGGCGGCGAGGATGTCGGGGCCGCCCTTGCGGTGGATGGCGCCGTCGACGCCGCCTCCGCCGAGGAGCGAGGAGTTCGCGGCGTTGACGACGGCGTCGACGTGCTGTTCCGTGATGTCGCCCTGGACGAGGGTGATGGTGACCATGGGGTCATGATGCCCCGTCACGACGCCCCGTCGCGGAGATAGGTCTCGGCCACCGCGCAATGCACCGCGACGCCGACCGCCAACGCATCCTCGTCGTAGACCACCTTGTCGGAGTGGTTGTCCGGGACCGTTCCCGGGGCGCTGCCCGGCGGGCACGCGCCCAGGAACGCCATGGCGCCGGGGACGCGTTGCAGGACGTACGCGAAGTCCTCGCCGCCCATGGTGGGGTGCGGGAGGTCGTGGACGACCGACGGGCCGAGGGCGTCGGTGACGGCGCGGCGCACGGTGGCGGTGAAGGCGGGGTCGTTGTGCACCGGGGGGTAGCCGTCGGGGAGGTGGACGTCGGCGGTCATGCCGTGGGCCGCGGCCACGCCGTGGGCCACCCTGGTGATGCCCTCGCGCACGGCGCGGCGGCTCGTCCCGGTGAGGGTGCGGTAGGTGCCGGTGAGTTCGGCGGTCTCAGGGATGACGTTGAAGGCCCGTCCCGCCGTGATGGTGGTGATGGTGAGGACGGCGGGGTCGAAGACGGGGACGGTCCGGGTGACCATCGTCTGCAGGGCCTGGACGATCTCGCAGGCGACGGGGACGGGGTCGAGCACCTTGTGCGGGCCGGCCGCGTGTCCGGTCCTGCCGTGGACGGTGATGCGTACGGTGTCGGCGGCGGCGTACTGGGCGCCGGGGCGGAGGTGGAGCGTTCCCGTCTCGTTGCGGGCGTTGATGTGCAGGGCGAAGGCGGCGTCGACCTGGTGGCCGTCCGGGCCGTGCAGGACTCCTTCGTCGATCATCGGGAGGGCGCCGCCGCCGAGTTCCTCGGCCGGCTGGAACATGAACACCACGCGGCCCGGCAGCCGGTCGCGGCGGGCCGTGAGCAGCCGAGCCGCGCCGATGAGCATGGCGGTGTGCGTGTCGTGGCCGCACGCATGCATGACGCCGGGCAGTTCGGAGGCGAAGTCGAGTCCGGTGTTCTCCTGTTGGGGCAGTGCGTCCATATCGGCGCGCAGCAGGACGGTCCGTCCGGGGCGGCGGCCTTCGAGGACGGCCACCACGGAGCTGAGCTTCTTGCCGACGCTCACCGTCAGGTCCAGGCCGGCGAGTGCGTCCAGCACCGTCTGCTGGGTGCGCGGCAGATGCGTGCCCACTTCCGGTGCGCGGTGGATGCGTCGTCGTACCGCTACGACCTCCGGCAGCAACTTCCGTGCTTCGGCCGCCACTTCGGTGCCCGGTGTCCGCATGGTCGTCATGGTCTCCTATGCCGGCCGTCCGTGTCACCCATGGTCGCGGGCGTCGCTCCCGGGCTGGAGGTCGGTGGTCGACCAGGCCGCTCCCCTGCGGACCGGGACGCGGCCGGGCGGCTGTTCGGGGGCGGGGCCGGGGGTCAGGGCCGGCACCCGGCGGGACTGCGGCTCACCGGGCGGCACGGTGAGCGTCTCGCCGCAGTGCCGGATGGTCAGGGCCTCGCCGTCGAGCAGGGTGTACGTCGCGGTCGTCCCTGTGATCTCCACGCGCAGCCGTCGTCCCCTGACCTGGACGACGAAGGCGAGGCGGCCCAGTTGCTCGGGGAGCCGGGGAGCGAAGGCGAGGGCGCCGCCGTAGTGGTCGCGCATGCCGCCGAAGCCCATGACGAGGGCGAACCAGGTGCCGGCGAGGGAGGCGATGTGGAGTCCGTCGCGGGTGTTGCCCTCCAGGTCGAAGAGGTCCATCATCGCCGCTTCGCCCAAGTAGTCGTAGGCGAGGCGCATATGGCCGACCTCGGCCGCCATCGCCGCCTGACTGCAGGCGGACAGCGACGAGTCACGGACCGTCAGCTGCTCGTAGTAGGCGAAGTTGCGCTCCTTCTGCTCCTGGGTGAAGGCATGGCCCCGCAGCACCATGGCGAGGACGAGGTCGGCCTGTTTGACGACCTGTTTGCGGTAGAGGTCGAAGTAGGGGAAGTTGAGCATGAGCGGGTACTGGTCCTCGTGGGTGTGCGCGAAGTCCCACATCTTGTGCCCGGTGAAGCCGTTGGACTGTTCGTGGACGCCGAGTTCGGCGTTGTAGGGCAGGGTCATGCGCTCGGCGGCGTCGCGCCAGGCGGCGGTCTCCTCGTCGTCGACGCCCAGGGTGTCCGCGATGTCCGGGTGGCGCTCGGCGGCGTCCGCGGCGGCCCGCAGATTGTTCTGGGCCATCACGTTCGTGTAGAGGTTGTCGTCGGCGATGGCGCTGTACTCGTCCGGGCCGGTGACGCCGTCGATGTGGAAGTCGCCGTGGTGGTCGTGGTGGCCCAGGGACCGCCACAGCCGTGCGGTCTGCACGAGCAGGGGCAGGCCGACCTCCTTCTCGAAGGTCTGGTCGCCGGTGGCGGCGGTGTAGCGCACGACGGCGTCGGCGATGTCGGCGTTGATGTGAAAGGCGGCGGTTCCTGCGGGCCAGTAGGCGGAGCATTCGTCGCCGTTGATGGTGCGCCAGGGGAACGCGGCGCCCTTCAGGCCCAGTTGGCGGGCGCGTTCCTGCGCTGCGGGCAGGGTGCTGTGGCGCCAGCGCAGGGCCTGTTCCACCGCCTGGGGTGCGGTGTAGGTGAGGACGGGCAGGACGAAGGACTCGGTGTCCCAGAAACAGTGGCCGTCGTAACCGGGTCCGGTGAGTCCCTTGGCCGGCAGGGCGCGGGCCTCGCCGCGGGCGCCGGCCTGGAGGACGTGGAAGAGGGCGAAGCGCACGGCCTGCTGGATCTCGGCGTCGCCGGCGACCTCGACGTCGGCGCGGGACCAGAAGTCGTCGAGGAACCGGCGCTGTTCGTCGAGCAGCCCCGCCCAGCCGGTGCTCTTGGCCCCGGCGAGGGCGGCGTCCACCTGGTCGTGCACGGCGGACACCGAGCGGGCGGCGGACCAGCCGTGGGCGACGAACTTCTCCACGCGCAGCCGCTGCCCGGAGCCCAGCTGCGAGGTGACGGTGAGCCGGACGAGGTTGCCGTCGGTCTCGGCCTCGGCGGACATCTCGGTCTTCTCGGGCCCGTCCACCACGTGGTCGGCGGCCACCGCGATCTTCAAGCCGCTGCGGTCCGTCCGGTGCACCAGCCGCATCCGCGTGTCGTTCACGGCGTGCTGGACAGGCACGAGCGGGTCCTTCAGCTGGGCGGCCGTGCGGGGGTCCGCCCCGTTCTCGGGCAGCGCCTCGTTGGCTACCAGTTCCGACTGGATGACGATGCGCACGTCCCCGTCGAGCGGTTCCACCTCGTACGCGACGGCCGCGACGGCGCGCTGGGTGAAGGAGACGAGCCGGGTCGAGCGCACGCGGACGCTGCGGCCGCTGGGCGAGGTCCAGTCGGCGGTGCGGTGCAGCAGGCCGGTGCGGAAGTCCAGGATCCGCTCGTGATGGTTCAGCTTCCCGTAGCGCAGGTCGAAGGGCTCGTCGTCGACGAGGAGCCGGATCACCTTGCCGTTGGTGACGTTGATGACGGTCTGCCCGGACTCGGGATAGCCGTAGCCGGCCTCCGCGTAGGGCAGCGGGTGGAACTCGAAGACGCCGTTGAGGTAGGAGCCCGGCAGGCCGTGGGGCTCCCCCTCGTCGAGGTTGCCGCGCCAGCCGACGTGCCCGTTGGCGAGGGCGAAGACCGATTCGCTCTGCGAGAGCACGTCGAGGTTGAGCTCGGTCTCGCGCAGGCTCCACGGTTCGACGAGGTAGGCGGGGTGTGTGATCACGCGGTCTCTCCCAGCAGTTCGGCGAGGTCCTGCACGACGGTGTCGGCGCCGTGCCGGCGCAGGGCGTCGGCCTGGCCGGCGCGGTCGACGCCGACGACGAAGCCGAAGTTCCCGGAGCGGCCGGCCTCCATGCCGGCCAGGGCGTCCTCGAAGACGGCGGCCTCGGCCGGGGCGACCCCCAGCTCGCGGGCGGCGGCGAGGAAGGTGTCGGGGTGGGGTTTACCCGGCAGGTGCCGTTCGGCCGCCACGACGCCGTCGATCCGCACCTCGAAGAGATCGTCGATGCCGGCCGCGATCAGCACGTCGTGGCAGTTGGCGCTGGAGGAGACCACGGCGCGCCGCAGCCCGGCGTCCCGTGCGGCGTGGACGTAGCGGACCGATCCGGGGTAGGCGTCGACGCCCGTCTCCTTGATCTTCTGCAGCACGAGGGCGTTCTTGCGGTTGCCGATGCCGTGGACGGTGTCGCGCTCGGGAGGATCGTCGTCACCGCCCTCGGGGAGCGGGATGCCGCGCGAGGCGAGGAAGGAGCGCACGCCGTCGGCTCTCGGCCTGCCGTCGACGTACTCGTCGTAGTCGGCGACGGCGTCGAAGGGCCGGAAGCCGGGGCCGTCGCGCCGGGCGAGGAAGGCGTCGAAGGTCTCCTTCCAGGCGGCGGCGTGCACGGTGGCGGTCTGGGTGAGTACTCCGTCGAGGTCGAAGAGACAGGCGCGGACGGGTTCGGGCAGGCCTAGGGTCGTGGTCACGCTTCTCCCCCTTTCCCGGGACGGTCGAGTGCCTGCCCGTGACGGGGGCGAATCACTCGTTCAGCGGTTTCCGCGATGCCGTGACGGACCCGGACCGGGGCGCCCGCCTGCGCCCGGTTCTTATGGCCTGTTGACACGTACGCCCCGACCTCTAGTCCTTTCACTAGTTTTGGCCTCAAATCCTCAACTCCTCCTTTCTCCGTCGTTAGCGTTTCCGTGCATACGGCAACAAGAGACTTATTTTTTCGGCCAGTTGAGGAAGAATTACATGGATGCTCGCCCGCTGTACCCGCTCAGCGCCCACCAACGGGACATCTGGTTCTCGGACGCCCTGTCACCGGATTCGCCGCAGTACTCCATCGTGCTGCGCGAGAAGTTCTCCGGGAACCTCGACCTGGAGGCTTTGAAGGCTGCTGTCGAGTACGTGCTGGCGCACAACGACGCGTTCCGGATCCGCATCGACAGTGCCGACGGTGAGCCCCACCAGTGGCTGGAGCCCGGGGAGCCGCAGCTGGCGGTGCTGGATTTCCGGGCCGGGAGCGACCCGGAGGCGGCCTGCCGGGCCTGGGCCGACGAGCGCAGGACGGTGCGGCTGCCGGTCCCGGGCGAGCGGCTGTACGACGCCGTCCTGTTGCGCGCGAGCGACACCGAGGTGTATTTCCAGCTCACAGCCCATCACCTGATCTCGGACGGCTGGTCGCTGAGCGAGACCAGGAAGCAGATCCGGGCCCGCTACACGGAGACGGTCCGGGGCGGGGCGGCCACGGGCCCCGACGCGCCGTCGTTCGTGGACTGCATCGACGCGGACACCCGCTATCGCGCGTCCGAGTCCTTCGCACAGGACCGGCAGTTTTTCGCCTCCGCCCTGTCCGGCGCCGAACCCCGGCTCTTCACCCGGAAGAATCCCACCGCGCCGCTCGGCCACCGCACCTCCTTCGTCATCGAGGGCGAGGTGATCGACCGGATTCTGGCGGACGGCAACTCGCCGTTCACCGTCATTGCAGCGGCCTTCGGCACGTGCCTCGCGCGGGCGCACCGGGCCGACGAGGTGACGCTGGGCGTCGCCATGCTCAACCGGCACTCCGCCGAGGAGCGGCAGGCGCTCGGCGTGTTCGCCAATGTGCTGCCGCTGCGTGTTGCGGCCGACGGCAGTCGGTCGATGTCCGAACTGGCCGAGCAGATACGGACGTCGGTGCGGGGGCTCCAGGAGCACCAGCGGCTTCCGCTCTCGGACGTGTTGCGCGACTGGTGGTCCTCCGGGCGTTCCGGTCCGCTGTTCGACGTGACGATCAGCTATCTGCACTTCCCGGAGCCGCCGGGTGTGCCGGGTCTGTCGGTGGACACGCACATGGCGCTGGAACTCCTCGACGGCAATGCGCTCGCGATCGTCGTCCACGCCGGCGAGGGCGCCGGCGAGGTGAAGGTCGACCTGGTGTACGCCGCCGACGTCTTCGACGACGACTTCCCCGTCGCCGAGGTCGTCCGGACCGTGCAGGCGCTGATCAGGCAGGGAGTCGACCTGCCGGACTCCCCGGTCGGCGCACTGCCCGCGCTGGCCGGCGTACGGACCTCGCCGCACGCCGGTGTACAGCGGGACGGGGAGTGCCCGCCGGAGTCCGGTGACGGCACCCCGCGCAACGCGATGGAGGCCGAGCTCGCCGCGGTCTGGGCGGACGTGCTGGACCTGCCCTCGGTCGGCATCCACGACAACTACTTCGTGCTCGGCGGCGATTCGATCACGATGCTGAAGATCCGCGCCGGGGGCGAGCGCAGGGGCATCCGCTTCTCCGTCACCGACATCATCACGGGCCCGACGGTGGCGGAGCTGGCCGCACGGGCGGTCCTGCACTCCGAGGACGAGCCGGAGGCGCCCGCCGTGGCGCCCCTGGAGCTGGTCCCGGCCGTGGACCGCGGACGGCTCACCGCCTTCGAGGACGCCTTCCCGCTGTCCCGGGCACAGCTCGGGCTGCTCTACCACAGCCGCAGGCACGAGAACTCGGCCGTGTACAACGACGTGTTCCGGTACTCGGTCGCCGTGGCCTGGGACGAGGAGGAGTTCCGGGCGGCCTTCGCCGGGCTGGTCCGGCGCCATCCGGTCCTGCGGTCCTCGTTCGACCTGGCCTCCTACTCCCAGCCGCTGCAGCTCGTGCACCACCAGGTGCAGGGCGGGCTGAACATCGTGGACCTGCGGGCCCTGCCCGAGGCCGAAGCCGCCGCCGCCGTCCGGTCGCACATCGAGGAACGGCGCTTCGTCCGGTACGAGTTCGAGCAGGCGCCCCTGTACCTGTTCCAGGCCCACGTCCGCGACGACGCGGTCGAGCTGGTGTTCAGCTTCCACCACGCGATCCTCGACGGCGGCAGCGTGGCGAACCTGATCACGGAGCTGTTCCAGGACTACGCGCACGGCATCGGTGCGGACGTCACGGCGGTCCCGGACGGTGCACTGCCCTCGCCTGCCAACCACGTCCGCGACGAGCTGCTCGCCCTGGAGTCGGCGGACAGCCGGGAGTACTGGCGCAAGACCCTGGACGGCGTGGCGGTGCCGCAGCTGGACGGCTTCCGTCTGTCCCGGGGCCCCGGCCGTACGGAACTGGTCGTGCACAACGTCGAGTTGCCGGAGGCCGTGCAGGAGTCGGTCCGCCGGTTCGCCGGGGAGCACGAACTCCCGGTCAAGTCGGTGCTGTTCGCCGCCCACTGCCTCGCGCTGGGGTCGCAGTTCTCCGCGGAGGACTACGTCACCGGCCTGGTCACGCACGGGCGGCCCGAGCTGCCCGACGCGGAGCGGATCGTCGGCCTGTTCCTCAACAGCATGCCGGTACGGGTGAACACCTCCGGGCTGACCTGGCTGGAGACCGTGCGCGCACTGTTCGCCCAGGAGCAGGACAGCCACCCCCACCGGCGCTATCCGCTGAGCGCGATCCAGGGCGACGACGGCGGGGAGTTCACCCTGGAGTCCGCCTTCAACTACGTCCACTTCCGCCAGCTGACCTCGGTGCTGCGGCTTCCCCAGGTGCGGCTGCTGGACTTCCGGACGTGGGAGGAGACCAACTTCAAGATCCTGGTCAACGCCTACGTCGATCCGGTCGACGAGAGCATCCGGCTGCGCGCCGACTTCGACGGGACCGTCTTCACCCCCGACCACGCCGAGTTGTTCGTCGACACCTACGTCCGGGTGCTGCGGCGCATGACCGAACGCCCCCAGGAGACGGTGGACTTCGGGTTCCTGGCACCGGAACCGGCCGCCGTGCCCGCGGTCGCCGCCGAGGCACGTCCGGACGTGGTCACCCTCTTCGCCGAGCAGGCCGCGCGCACGCCGGACGCCACCGCGGTGGCCTTCGACGGCGGCCGGTGGACCTACCGGGAGCTGCAGCAGGCCGCTGACCGGGTCACCGGTCACCTGCGGGCCGCCGGCACCCGCACCGGCGACCGGGTCGCCGTCGCCCTGGACAGGTCGCCGGAGCTGATCGCGGTGGTCCTGGGCATCGCCCGGGCAGGTGCGGCCTGTGTCCCGCTGGACACCGGCTACCCGGTGGAGCGCCTTCGCCTGATGCTGGCGCAGGCCCGCCCCGTCCGCGTCATCGCCGGCCACGAGCACGCCCACCTCGTCGACGCGCCGGAAACCCTGCTGCCGGTGGAGGCCGTCACCGGCCGGGACCACCCCGGCGGGCAGGACCTGCCCGCGGTGGCCGTCTCCCCCCAGGACATCGCCTACGTACTGTTCACCTCCGGCTCCACCGGCGAGCCCAAGGGCGTGCAGATGCCGCACCGCTCACTGGCGAACCTGATCGCCTGGCAGAACAACGCGCCCGGCGGAGCACCCGGCGGCACGACGCTGCAGTTCGCGCCGCTGAGCTTCGACGTCTCCTTCCAGGAGATCTTCTCCACCCTGACCTCCGGCGGCACGCTCCGGCTGATCTCCGAGGCACAGCGGCGGGACGCCCGGGCCCTCCTCGAACTCGTCGACACCGCCCGGGTGGAACGGGTCTTCCTGCCCTACGTCGCGCTCCAGCAGCTCGCCGAGGTCTCGCACGCCCTCGGCCTGGTGCCGGGCCATCTGCGGGTCATCATCTCCTCGGGCGAGCAGCTGCGGGTGACCGAGGAGATCCGGCAGCTGTGCGCGGCGCTGCCCGGGGTGATCCTGGAGAACCAGTACGGCCCCACCGAGTCGCACGTCGTCACCAGCTTCAGCATGGCCGAGCCGGCGGGCGCGTTCCCCCAACTGCCGCCCATCGGCAGGCCGATCGCGGGCTGTGCCGTGCACGTGCTGGACGAGCGGCTGCGACCGGTGCCGGTCGGGAGCCGGGGCGAGATCTACCTGGACGGTGCCTGCCTGGCCGACGGCTACACCGGCAGGCCGGAACTGACCGAGGAGCGCTTCCTGCCGCACCCGTTCACCGGCGAGGGCCGCCTGTACCGCACCGGCGACCTCGGCCGGGTGCTGCCCGGCGGCGACATCGTCTGCCTCGGCCGGGCGGACTCGCAGGTGAAGGTGCGCGGTTTCCGCGTGGAGCCCGCCGAGGTCGAACTCACGATCACCGGCCGCCCGGACCGCTTCCCGGGCATCGGCGAGGTCGCGGTGGTGGCCCGCCGGCGGGAGGGCACGGACGCCTTCCTCGCCGCCTTCCTGGTCCGGGACACGGGCAGGTCGGCCCCGGCCGACGTGGAGCAGATCCGCGCCGAGCTGCGCCGGACCCTGCCCGAGCACCTGGTGCCCTCGCACATCCAGTGGCTGCCGGCCCTGCCGCTCACTCCGAGCGGCAAGCGGGACGACGCGGCGTTGCGCCGCATCCCCCTGCAGACCGGGACGCCCGACGAGGACGCCGCGCCGCGCGACGCGTACGAGCGGACGCTGGCGGAGATCCTGGCCGAGCTGCTCCAGGTGTCCGGGGTCGGGGTGCACAGCGACTTCTTCGACCTGGGCGGCACCTCCCTGACCGCGATGCGCCTGATCGTGCTGATCAAGCAGCGGTACGGGGTGGACATCCCCATGTCACGGTTCGTCACCACTCCCACGGTCGGCGGCCTGGCCGAACTCCTGCGCTCCGGCGGGGCGTCGGCCACGTTCGACCCGCTCGTGCCCTTCCGCACCGAGGGCACCCGTCCCCCGCTGTTCTTCGTGCATCCGGCGGGCGGCAACGTGCTGTGCTTCACGCAGCTGAACCGGCACCTCCCGGCCGACCAGCCGTTCTACGGCCTCCAGGCGGCCGGTACCGAACTGGGCAGCGAGCCCCTGCGGTCGGTGCAGGAGCTGGCGAGCAGCTATCTGAAGGCGATCCGGAAGGTGCAGCCGGAGGGCCCGTACGCGCTGGGCGGCTGGTCCTTCGGCGGCTTCGTGGCGCTGGAGATGGCGCGGCAGCTCCAGCAGGAGGGCGAGCGGACCTCGAACGTGTTCCTCCTGGACACGGTCGCGCTGACGCCCGGCAAGCTCACCACCATCGATGACAACGCCCTGCTGACCTGGTTCTTCTGGGAGCTGCTGTTCCTGGAGCTGGGCGGCGAGTCGCCGGCGGCGCACATCCCGCAGGAACTGGGCACCCTGGCCGAGAAGTTCGAGTTCATCGCGCAGCGCGGCGTGGACCTGGGCGTCCTGCCGCCCGGCAGCTCGGCGGCGATCGTGCGCCGCCTCTTCGGGGTGTACGCGGCCAACTGGCAGGCCGCCCTGGACTACAGCAAGGAGACGTTCGACCTGGACTTCACCTTGATGCGCGCCACGCAGCCGCTGCCGCAGGTCCTGCTGGACATGCACACCACCGCGGGCACCCTGCACCGGGAGCCCGCCAACGGCTGGGGCGACCGCACCACCGGTGAACTCACCGTGGTCGAGGTCCCCGGCGACCACCTGCTGATCATGGAGGAGCCGTATGTGCCCGTGATGGCCGCAAAGATCATGCGGATGGTCGACGAGGCCACCGGCGGTGCCCGATGAGCCGGGGACCGCTCAGGGCGATCGTCGTCGGCGCGGGCATCGGCGGCCTGACCACCGCCATCGCCCTGCGCCGGGTCGGCATCGAGGTCGAGGTGTACGAGCGGGCCGGCGAGCTGCGGGCCCGGGGCTCCGCACTCTCGGTGATGACCAACGCGGTCAACGCGCTGGCGAGTCTGGGCATCGACCTGCACCTGGAGAAGTACGGCCGGAAGATCGAGCTGTTCCAGGTCAGGACCGCCCGGGGCCGGCTGATCAGGACCAGGCCCTTCCCCGACGTCTGCCGCGACCTGGGCGCGCCGAGCTTCTGCATCGGCCGCCCAGACCTCCAGCGGGCGCTGCTCGCCCGGGCCGGCGACTGCCCGATCGAACTGGGCGCGACGGTCACCGGGTTCCGGCATTCCGACGCCGGCGTCGAGGTCCGATTCGCGGACGGGCGGGTGGCGCACGCGGACGTGCTGATCGGCGCGGACGGCTTCCGCTCCGCCGTCCGGGGACAGCTGGCCGGGCTCGACGACGCCCGCGACGGCGGTTACGTGTGCTGGCTGGGGATCGTCCCCTTCTCCCACAGCCGGTTCGCCGGTGGCTACGTGGGCCACTACTGGGGCAGCGGCCAGCGGTTCGGGCTGATCGACATCGGCCACGGCCGGGCGTACTGGTGGGGGACCAAGAACATGCCCCCCGAGGACTCGCACCGCTGGCGCGGCGGCAAGGAGGAGATCCTGCGCGCCTACGCCGGCTGGGCCGACGAGGTGCAGGAGGTCGTCCGGATCACGCCGGAGGAGGACATCATCGCGGTCCCCGCACAGGACCGGCCGTTCCTGGAGCGCTGGGGCGAGGGCCCGGTCACGCTGCTCGGCGACGCCGCGCACCCGATGCTGACCGCCCTCGGTCAGGGCGCTGCCGTGGCGATCGAGGACGCGGTCGTGCTGGCCACCTGCCTGAAGGGGGCGGCCGGCGACCCCGTCCGTGGCCTGCGCCGGTACGAGGACGTGCGCCGCGAGCGGACCCGGCAGCTGGTGGTGGCCTCCCGGGCGGCCAGCGATGCCCAGCACCTGGAGAACCCGTTGCGCCGCACCGTCCGGGACCTCCGGCTGCGCTGCGCCCCGCGCCGGAGTCTGGTGGCCGGGGACACCGCCGTGCTCACCTTCCCGCCGGTCCCGGCGGTGGACCATGTCTGAGACCGTGCCCGACACGATTCCCGGGCTGTTCGGCCGGCAGGCACAGCGCACCCCCGACCGGCCCGCGGTGACCTGCGGCGAGGAGACGATCACCTACGCGGCTCTCGACGCACGGTCCACCGGCCTCGCCGCCGCGCTCCGGGAACACGGTGTGTGCCCGGGCGACCGGGTCGGCGTGTGCCTGGCCCGCGGCATCGACCTCGTCGTCTCCCTGCTCGCGGTGCTCAAGGCGGGTGCCGCGTACGTGCCGCTGGATCCCGCATACCCGCCGCAGCGGCTGGCGTTCGTGGCGGAGGACACCGAGCTGGCGGTGGCGGTGACCGACACGCAGGTCCCCGGCCTGACGTCGGTTCCCGTGACCGCCGTCGCCACCCGCCCGACCGGGGCGCTCCCGCTGCCGGAGCCCGACGCCGTGGCGTACGTCATCCACACGTCGGGCTCCACCGGGCGGCCCAAGGGCGTCCTGGTCCCGCACCGGAACGTGGCCGCGCTGCTGGCGGCCACGGCCGGGGAGTTCGGCTTCGGCCAGGACGACGTGTGGACGCTCTTCCACTCCTTCGCCTTCGACTACTCGGTGTGGGAGATCTGGGGGTGCCTGCTCACCGGCGGGCGCCTGGTGGTCGTGCCGCACTGGACCGCGCGCGACCCGCAGGCGTTCCACGCCCTGTTGGCGGCCGAGGGGGTGACCGTGCTGAGCCAGACGCCGTCGGCCTTCGCCCCGCTGCTGCGCACGTCCGGGTTCGGCAACGGCGAACTGCGCGTGCGGCTGCTGGTCTTCGGCGGTGAGCCGCTCGACACCCGCGTGCTGGTTCCGTGGTTCGAGCGCTATCCGGACACCCGGGTGGAGAACATGTACGGCATCACCGAGACCACCGTGCACTGCACCCGGCGCACGCTCACCCTGCAGGACGCACGGCAGGGCATCCGCTCGGTCGGGCGCGCGCTGCCGGGCTGGGCCCTGTACGTCCTGGACGAGCAGGGGCGGCAGGCCGGCCCGGGGACGCCCGGCGAGATCCACGTCGGCGGCGCCGGGGTGGCCGACGGCTACCTGAACCGGCCCGAGCTGACCGCGCAGCGGTTCGTCCCCGACACGATCACCGGCGGTGCCGGCATGCTGTACCGCAGCGGCGACCGCGGACGCGTGCTGGAGAACGGGGAGCTGGAGCACCTCGGCCGGCTCGACGACCAGGTCAAGATCCGTGGCCACCGGATCGAGCTCGGCGAGATCCGCGGCGCGCTCCTGGAGGACCCGCACGTCCGGGCCGCCGCCGCGGTGGTGCGGGACACCGCCGATCCGGCGAACGCCTGTGTGGACGCCTACGTGGTGACCGACCGGCCCGAGCGGGTAACGGCGCTCCGGGAGCAGCTGGCACAGCAGTTGCCCGCCTATCTGGTGCCCGCCACGATCACCGCGGTCGACGCGTTCCCGCTGACACCCAACGGCAAGATCGACACCGGCCGGCTTCCCGCCCCCCGCACCCACGGGTCCGCTGTCCCGGTGGACACCGGGACAGCGGACCCCGTGACCGCGCAACTGACCGGCATATGGCAGCGCCTGCTGGAGGAACCTGTCGGCCCCGAGGACAACTTCTTCGAACTGGGCGGCAACTCCCTGCTGTTCGCACGCCTCGCCACGGAGATCCGGGAGTCGGGCCTGGGCCACGTGCCGCTGCGCGACCTGTACCTCACGGCCACCTTGCAGGACATGGCCGGACTCATCCGGTCACGCGCGGACGCAGCCTGAACACAGTGATCACGGGCCGCCGCACTGCCGGCGGCCCGTTCACTCCCCTCACAGAAAGGTACGTACCCATGCCCGTCACACTTCTGTGCGTCCCGTACGCCGGAGCCGGCGCCAGTCTCTTCCGCCGGTGGAAACGTCATCCCTTCCAGCACCTGGACGTGGCGGCGGTCCAACTGCCAGGCAGGGAGGAGCTGTTCGCCGACGGCCCCTGCACCGGCATGACCGAACTCGTCGACCTGTGTGCCGGACACATACGGGAACTGCCCCAGGACACACCGTTCGCGCTCTTCGGACACAGCTTCGGCGCGCTCGTCGCCTACGAGACGGCACAGCGCCTGGCCACCGAGGGACTGCGACTGCCCGAACGCCTGGTCGTGAGCGGCGCGGCCGCGCCCTGGCTGCCCAGGCCCGTCATGGCGGGCGACTCGCTGAGCGACGAGCAGTTCGTCGCGCGGGTCCGCGACGTCGTGGGCTACGACCATCCCGCGCTGCACGACGCCGAGTTGCGCGGCCTGCTGCTGCCGTCACTGCGGGCAGACCTGGGCATCAACGACCGGTACTCGCCCGGCTCCACCGACCCGCTGCCGGTCCCCCTCACCGTGCTGCGCGGGTCCGACGACCAGTTGGTGTCCCGGCAGGACGCGGAACTGTGGGCGAAGGCCGCCTCACGGCCCACCGAACTGATCGAGCTGCCCGGCGACCACATGTACTTCTCCCTGAACCCGAAGCCGCTGCTCACCGAACTCGACGCAGTGTTCGCCCGTTCCGCCGCCTGAGCGGCACCGCGCACGGCGGGCCGGGGTCAGACGCGGTCGGCGGCGATGAGGAGATAGTGGAAGCTGCCTTCCCGGTATGCGGTCAGGAACGCCTCCTCGATGCCGGTCGCCAGGGATGACCTGGCGCGCAGCCCCCAGTAGAGAAGGGTCTGCGCGGTCAGGTCGAGCACGGTGATCGGGACGAGTCCGTGGGCGGCGAGGGCCTTGAAATAGGCGCTCCTGGGATGGACGTTGCAGGTGTAGTGACTGTCGATGCGGCTGACGGCCGGGGAACGGTGGCCGGTCACGTCGTTGGAGCACCCGGTGATGCAGACGTAGCGCCCGCCGGGAGCCAGCAGGCGGGCGAACTCGGCGAACGCCTCGTCCAGGTCCACGTACATGGTCGTCTCGTCGGTCCACACCGCGTCCCGGGAGCCGGTGGAGAACCCGGTGTCGAGCATGTTGCGGAAGTGGAACCGCACATGCTCGGCGACGCCGTGCCGTTCCGCCTGCCGGTTGGCGAAGCCCACCTGGTACTCGGAGATGGTCACGCCGTCGACGCGGCAGCCGAAGCGCCGGTGCGCCATGAGGCCGGTGCCGCCGCGGCCGGAGCCGGCATCCAGGACGCGGGAGTCCCGCGTGAGCGGCTCCAAGTGGTCCAGCAACAGGTCGGCCTGGGCGTTCTCCATCCGGTGCAGCTCGTGGACGATCCGCCGGTCGCGGTCGGGTGCGGCGCCGTCGAGCACGGTGGAGTCGTACGGGCCTATGCCGTAGTGGTGGTGGTAGATGCCGTCGATGTCGCCGAGCAGCAGGTTGACGCTGTCGTGCCGGTGGGTGTCCCAGTAGGCGGCGACGGCGCGCTGGTAGTCGGTGCGCAGCACCTCGGCGCTGGTGGGCGTGGTGTTCATGACGGGTTCCTTGCGAGGGCGGGGCGGTCGGTGGGGGCACTGCTCGCATAGCGGGGGCTGCCCTGGTGCCAGGCGTGGTTGCCGCCGCACCAGGCGGTGATGCCGGCCAGGTAGCGGCACAGTTCGGGCGGGCCGGTCAGGCTCAGCTCGGCGGCCTGCGCCTCGAAGCGGCGCATCAGGTCGTCGTGGAGGGCGGCGCTGCGGTCGACGGCTTCCTGGAGCGGGCAGCCGTCCTCTGCCGCGACGGCGAGGGCCAGGTTGAAGTCCCCGATCGCACTGCGGCCTTCCCGGGCCACCGAGTACAGGTCGTTGAGCAGGGATGCGGCCAGGGCCGCGGTCGCGAAGGCGTGCTGCATGCGCGGGTCGGCCCATACCTGCGGGGCGAGTTCGTAGCCGCCGACCACGTCGATGACCGCCAGGCAGGGCTGGAAGCTGTTGGCCTGCCGGTTGATCAGGTACTCCCACACCGGAGGGGTTCGGGAGGCGGCACGCCAGGAGGCCTCCTGGCCCAGTGCCGTGAGCAGCGCGGTGTAGATGTGGCGGGCGCGGGCGGTCTGGACGGGGGTGGCCAGGCGGGCCAGATACTCGACCGCGGAACTCACCGCGCGCAGCGCCGGATCGTCCCGGACGGCCTGCTCGAACCCGGCGGCGAAGGGGTCCGGCAGGCGGATGCGGTCCACGGTGGCGGCGGTGATCCCGAGGCGGGATCCGGTGAGTTCGGGCACGGCTCCGAGGCCGGGGTCGTCGCAGTAGTGGTCGTCCACCGCCCAGGCGGCAAGGGTGCAGCGGGCCGGGATCAGAAGGCGCTCGACCTGGTCGGTACCAGGGTGGCAGAGCATGATCAGGCGGCCGAAGTCGGTGGCGCGGAGTTCGTCGAGCCGCCCCGGGTAGATGCCGACCTGACCCGCCCACTCGACGAGCCGCTCGTTGAGCTCCTCGCCCAGGCCCAGGTCGTCGCGCAGCGGGCCGGGACAATGCAACGGCGGAACCACGATGCCGTCGCCCGCAGGGCGCACGTGTGCGGCCGAGGTGCCCAGCCCGGTCGGGCCGCCCGGGAGGCGGGGCATCACCGGTCCCCGGCGCCGTCGTAGTGGCCGACCTCGGCGTTCTCCAGGACGCCCAGTGCACTGGGCAGCAGCACGGCCACCGAGTAATAGGCGCTGGCCAGGTAGGAGATGACGGCCTTGTCGTCGATGCCCATGAAGCGCACCGACAGGCTGGGCTCGTACTCGTCCGGGATCCCCGTCTGGTGCAGGCCGATCACGCCGCCGTTGTCCTCCCCCGTGCGCAGGGCGATGACCGAGCTGGTGAGGTGCCCGGAGATGGGGATCTTGTTGCAGGGCAGGAACGGCACCCCGCGCCAGGCGAAGACGTGGTGGCCGTCGAACTCGGTGCCCGGCTCGGTGATGCCCGCCCGGGTGCACTCGCGGGCGAAGGCGGCGATGGTGCGCCGGTGGGCGAGGAAGAACTTCGTCTGGCGTCGCATGGACAGCAGTTCGTCCATGTCGTCGGGAGTGGGGGGACCGGTCCGGGTGGAGATGCGCTGCGTGCGGTCGGCGTTGTGCAGGAGCCCGAACTCGGGATGGTTGATCATCTCGTGTTCCTGGCGCTCGCGCAGGGCCTCGACGGTCAGCCGCAGTTGCTGTTCGGTCTGGTCCATCGGCCCGTTGTAGAGATCGGCGACGCGGGTGTGGATGCGCAGCACGCTCTGGGCGACGTGGAGCGGATACTCCCTGGGGCTCGCCTCGTAGTCGACGAACGTGCTGGGCACCACGGATTCACCGTGGTGTCCGGAGGCGATCTCGATGTCCGCCTCCCCGCGCCGGTTCGTCCGTGGCCGTGGGCGGGCGGCGAACTCCTCGATGTGTGCCCGCAGGTGCGGAGCGCGGGCGGCGATCTGCTCGAAGGCGCCGCGTTCGAGCACCAGAAGGGTGCAGGGGGTCGCCGCGGTGAACGTGAACTCCCATGGCGCCTCGGCCACCAGGCACTGTTCCCCGAAGTAGTCGCCGTCGGCGAGCATGCCGTGGGAGACGGGGGTGTCGTAGTCGCCGGTCCCGGTCCTGTCCACCTTGCCGTGCGCGACCAGGATCACCTGGTCGCGCTGCTGTCCCGCGTAAGCGATCACCTCTCCGGCGGCCGCCTCGCGCTGGTCGAAGGCGCCGGACAACGCAGTGAGCACCTCATTGTCGGTGAAGTCCCGCAGCAGCGGGATCTCCCGCAACTCCTGCGGGACCACCTGTATGCGGGAGCCGGCCGTGTCGAATTCGACCCGACCGTCGCCGAGCGTGCAGGTCAGGCGCCGGTTCACCCGATAGGTACCACCGGCCACCTGCACCCAGGGCAGGATCCTCAGCAGCCAGCGCGAGGAGATGCTCTGCATCTGCGGCACGGACTTGGCCGTGTGGACGAGATTGCGCGCAGCGTCCGTACCCAGACTCGACCGCGACGACGGTATGAACTCCGGCATGACGGCGTCTGCTTCCCTTCGGTCGACAGAGGGAACCGTCTCCAGTCAAAGAGCACCCCGGCCAACCGGCCAGCCGGGCCGTGCCATTCGGGGGACGCCTCCGGGGTTGGCCGGACTGCGCCTGTCCGGCCACCACCCCGGACAGCATCCTGAGCCCCGCAAGGAATCACCCGCTCCACCTGAAGGAGGCCAGGAAGATGAAGAAATCGACCCGGTTGATGACGGTGCTGGGCGCCAGTGGGCTCCTGGCGAGCACCGTCCTGCTGACGGGCTCGACATCCGCGGGGGCCGCGAGACCCGCGGTGACCGCACCGGAACTGGCGACCTCGCAGGACGTCGTCAGACAGAGTTCGTCCGTGGTGCAGCTCAGCGCCACAGGCGGGGTCCCGACGGCGGTGATCTACCAGTCGCTGCCCGCCGGATCGTGGGTGCTGTCCGCCAACGCCTCGCTGGTGAGCTGGGCCCCCAGCGACTACACCCGGTGCAATCTGTACGTGGGCGACACGATCGTCGGCGGGGCGACCGCGATGGTCGGCGACCCCGGTGCGGGCAGCGCCGGCACGGGCACGTACGTGGCCACCGTGAGTCTCCAGGGTGCGTTCACCAGTGCCGCGGACGCGGGCGTCAGTCTGCGGTGCGGGCACGATCGCACACAGACGACGGGCGGGCTGCCCTATGTGGACCCGGGGGCCACGCTGTGGGCACACCGGAGTGACGGTCTCGGCCTGGCGAAACGCGGTCGCTGACCGGGAGTAGGCGCGCGGACGCGCCTACGGGGGCGCGTCCGCGTGCTGCGGTGTCAGGTGATGCGGCAGCCGGTGACCATGTCGAGGCTGATGCTGACCACGTGGTCCATCTCCTCGCCGATCCAGGGCTCGAGCGCCGCCTGGTAGCGCTGCTGGACGGCCGGGTCCCGCACCAGGTGGGCCTCACCGGTGACCACGACGCTCCATCCGGTGCACGTCCCGGTGTCGAACTCGTCGGCCTCGTACGCCACAACAGCCCCGTCCCGGGCAGAGCCGAGCATGGCGGCACCGGTGTGGGTCCGGATGATGACGTGATCGTCCAGGAGGACATGGTTGACCGGCCGGATGGCGGGCAGGGCCTGGTGGCTGAAGACCAGGCGTCCGATCCGTGCGTCCTTGAGGAGCTTCAGCGCCTCCTGCCGGGACAGCTCCACCGTGGTCGGCGCATCCGGCCGGGAGTCGTGCTGGAGGGAGATCCGTGCCATGGCTCCAGTCAGGCACGGCCCGCGCCGGGCCGACTAGGGCTGAACGGCCCCGATCTTCGCACCTGGGCGGTCGGCCCGGGCCGCCCCGCGGACGAGGGACCGGATGAGGGACCAATGGTCCCGGAGAAGGGCCGTTCGGACCCGGCCCGGACCGGGTCCGGCACGGCATGCCGGCAACGACCGGTCCGGAGGTACCCGCTCACGGCCGCAGTCGCGTCCGCCCGGCTGATCCCTCAACCACCCGACCGCGCAGGCACGGTGTGCGGCCCCTCCGGAACGGTCGGCGTCCGGCCGCCTGTTGTGGCTCCCCCGTCCTCCCTGGCGGCCGGACGCAAGCGCCTCCCGCGCACGAGGGCCGGTCACCGCCTGCGAGGGCCTGTTCGGCCCATGATGGGCGGGGCCCGGGCAGGCAGGATCGAACGCTATGAACAGGCACACGACCGACAACAGCCGCCAGCCGGAACAGACGCAGTCGCAGTCGCTCCCGTCGACAGGCTCCGGGGCGGCCTCTCGCCGGATGCCGGCCCCGATCGGGGCGGGCCGGAGGTTCTCCTGGCTCATGGTCGTCACCGGCGGCCTCGGGCTCCTCGCCTCGGCCGTCATCATGACGGACAGCATCAGGCTGGCCGAGGACCCGGCGTTCCGCCCCGCCTGCAACGTTGGCTCGGTCCTGTCCTGCACCGACGTGATGCGCAGCGATCAGGCTTCGCTGTTCGGGCTGCCCAATCCACTGATCGGTGTGGTGGCGTACGCGATCGTGGTCGCGGGCGGCATTGCGCTGCTGGCCGGCGTCCGTTTCCCCCGGTGGTACTGGATCGGCCTGATTCTGGGCGGGTTCGGCGGTGCCGCCTTCTGCATGTGGCTGATGGGCCAGGCGCTCTATTCCATCGGGGCCCTGTGCCTGTGGTGCTGCCTCACCTGGGCGGCGACCATCGCCTTGTTCTGGTACTCCCTCGTGCACAGCCTCAAGTACCGCATCATTCCCGCTCCGCGTGCATGGGTCCGCGGAGTGCTGGAATTCCACTGGGCGGTACCGGTCACGTGGTATGCGGTCGTCGTACTGCTGATCGCCATCCGTTTCCGGACCGCCTGGCAGTCGCTGAGCTGAACCACCGCGCATTCCCGCTGCATTCATCGCCGGGAGTGGGGCCGTTCGGCCCTGTGCCGGGGACCCCCGGCCCTGTCCGCGGCCGCACCACGCCATTGATCATGATCCGGGCCGGAGAATTCCGGCCCGGAAATTCTCTTTGGCACAGCTGGAGTTGGTGGCCTGTGGACGGTATCGGGACGCAGAGAGACGACAGGGCCGAGGTGCAGCATCCGGACAACGGGCCGGCCGTCGGGCGGAAGCCCCGAAGCACACCCGTCGCATGGCTGACGACCACCGATCACAAGCAGATCGGCACGCTGTATCTCGTCTCCGCCTTCGTCTTCTTCATCATCGGCGGCCTCATGGCCCTGCTGATGCGCGCGGAACTCGCGCGGCCCGGCACGCAGATCATGTCGAACGAGCAGTTCAACCAGGCCTTCACCATGCACGGGTCGGTCATGCTGCTGCTCTTCGCGATGCCGCTGTTCACCGGATTCGCCAACTGGCTCATGCCGTTGCAGATCGGCGCACCGGACGTGGCCTTTCCCCGGCTGAACATGCTGGCCTTCTGGCTGTTCCTGTTCGGTTCGCTCATCGCGGCGGCCGGCTTCCTCACTCCCCAAGGTGCCGCCGACTTCGGCTGGTTCGCCTACGCGCCGCTGTCGGACGCCGTGCACTCCCCCGGCGTCGGGGCCGACATGTGGATCATGGGTGTGGCGCTCTCCGGTTTCGGCAGCATCCTCGGCGCCGTCAACTTCATCACCACCATCATCTGCATGCGGGCCCCCGGCATGACGATGTTCCGCATGCCGATCTTCACGTGGAACGTGCTGCTGACCGCGCTGCTCATCCTGATGGTCTTCCCGGTGCTGGCCGCGGCGCTGTTCGCCCTGGAGATGGACCGCAAGTTCGGCTCGCACGTCTTCGACCCGGCCAACGGCGGCGCGCTGCTGTGGCAGCACTTGTTCTGGTTCTTCGGGCATCCGGAGGTGTACGTCCTCGCGCTGCCGTTCTTCGGCATCATTTCCGAGGTCATTCCGGTCTTCTCGCGCAAGCCGATGTTCGGTTACATCGGCCTGATCGCGGCGACCATC